>JAFAZM010000276.1 GCA_019239785.1 Sphingomonadaceae bacterium | reverse complement strand
TCGATGAGGCCAGCCGCGCCGAGCTCCAGCACCGCCCAATCGTGGCCGGGCTCCCGCCGCCGCCGCGTCTCCCAGCCGTCGCCCATGTTGACCCCGCGGCCCGGCGCGGTGAGGTTCTCGATCGCGCCATAATGCTCGTCGTTTGCGATGATGCCGCGGCCGCCATTCTCCATCGCCAGGAGGTCGAGCCGCTCGTCCGCGCCGACCGCCGACCAGTCCTTGGCGATCCGCCCCCAGACGCGAAGCCGGGCGACGCCGCCGTCCGGAAAGATGTGCAGCCGCACATGGGTCACCGGCTCGTCATGGCTGATCGGGAAATAGGTGCGGTGGTCGCCCTGGAGGACGAGCCGCTCGGTGACCCGCGTCCAGCCTGCGTCCTCTCCCGGCACTGCCTCGTCGCTGCGGCAGGCCTCCAGCTCGGCGAATGGCGGATAATTGCCGGTGAAATGGCGGGTGTCGATCTCGAAGCCGGCGATCAGGCCAGGCGCGCCGAGCCGCACGACGCACCAGTCGTGGCCGGGGCTGCGCTTGCGCCGGCTCTCCCAGCCGTCCATCCATTTGCCGTTCTCGTCATATTTGCCCGGGATGAAGACCGGCTCGGCCGGGTCGATCAGGCGCGCCTTGTCGGCGAAGAAATCGTCGGTCGCGAACACCACCTCGGCGCCGAGCCGCGGCTGGGCGAGGTTCACGTAAAGCTGGCGCAACTGCGTCATCGTCTCTCCGGGCGCCGGCTCAGGCAGCATAAGGATGGGTCGTGCGCCAGTGCCGCGCGATCTCGATGCGCCGGCAGAACCAGACGTCCTGGTGGCCGAGCGCGTGCTTCAGGAAGCGCTCCAGCCCGGCCATCTTCCCCGGCCGCCCGGCGAGCCGGCAGTGCAGCCCGACCGACATCATCTTCGGGCTCTCCGCGCCTTCGGCATAGAGGACGTCGAAGGCGTCGCGCAGGTAGGCGAAGAACTGGTCGCCGGTCTGCATGTTCGCGCTGGCGAAGCGCATGTCGTTCGTCTCCAGCGAGTAGGGGACGATCAAATGGCTCTTCCCCTCCACCCGCGTCCAGAAGGGCAGATCGTCCGAATAATCGTCGGAATCGTAGAGGAAGCCGCCCTCCTCGGCGATGAGCCGGCGCGTATTGGGGCTGGTCCGGCCGGTATACCAGCCGAGCGGCCGCTCCCCGGTCAGTTGCCGATGCACCTCGATCGCGCGTTCCATATCGGCGCGCTCGTCGTCCTCGGCGACATATTGATAGTTGATCCAGCGCCAGCCGTGCGAGGCGATCTCGTGCCCCGCCTCGAGGAAGGCCTCGACGACCGCCGGATTGCGCTGCATCGCCAGCGCGACGCCGAACACGGTGAGCGGCAAATCGTAGCGCGCGAACAGCCGCAGCAGCCGCCAGACCCCGGCGCGCGACCCATATTCGTAGATCTGCTCCATGCTCATGTGCCGCATGTTCGGCACCGGCGCCGCATTGGCGATGTCGGAAAGGAAGATCTCGGCGCCCTCGTCGCCGTCCAGCACATTGGCCTCGGCGCCCTCCTCGTAATTGAGCACGCACTGCACCGCGATCCGCGCCCCGCCCGGCCAGGCGGCATGCGGCGGCGTCGCTCCGTAGCCGGCCAGATCGCGGGGGATGCTATCCTCAGTCAATTCGAAAGCCTATCAAACGCGGCAGGATGAAACGGAGCACCGCACCGCACAAGCCCGCAAATGCGGAACGCCTCCTCAAACCCCTCTCCCTCCAGGGGAGAGGGAGGGGCCCAAAGCGAAGCTTTGGGAGGGTGAGGGCCCGAGCTGGGAGACCCACCGCCGCATTCGGAGCAAGCGAAGCCCATGCGTGAGCTCACCCCCGAACCCCTCACCGCTGCCGCCTTCGCCCCCTTCGGCAACGTCATCGAGGCCACCGACGCCGCAACAAAGCTCGACATCAACCAGGGCCACGCCGTCCGCTACGACCGCCTCGCCGAGCTCGACGTCGCCGACGAAGGCGGCACCGGCGCGATCAGTCTCTTCCGCGCCCGCCCGCTCGAAGAGCTGGTGCTGAAGCAATTCGAACGCCACCCCCTCGGCAGCCAGACCTTCGTCCCGCTGAGCGGCCGCCCCTATCTCGTCGCGGTGGCGCCCGCGGGTGAGTTCGATGCCGCGAAGATCCGCTTGTTCGGCGCGGAGGGGCACCAGGGCGTGCACTACCGCAAGGGCGTCTGGCACCACTTCCTGCTGGTGCTGGACGAGAGCGATTTCCTCGTGATCGATCGCGCCGGCCCTGGCGACAATTGCGAGGAGATTTCGCTGCCTCCCCCCGAGCAGATCCGGGTCCTGATTCGGAGACACAATACTTAACTGGCGATGCGGATTCCGCGCGGCGGCCCCTCCGAGCGGGAAACGATCGGTTGGTAGGGCCATGAATTTTGTCGTCCGCGGAGAGAGCTGCGTCTCAGTGGCCTGCCGGCTGGCTTTGGGTTCGGTTCAATATGCGGCGAACGGTGCGCGCCTCCCTGCTGCCGCTCTCGAACATGAATGGCCTTGAGCAGGGCGCTTGCAGGACGGCGAGGGCGTTGGGATCGGGATTGGGCAGAATGGTGGCGCTCGGACCGCGAAGCGGAGGCAATCTCGAACCGGCATGCCGCAATGCAATCAGGAAGGGGCCGGCGGGCAGGGATTCCGGTTCGGCGAATGTCGAATTGTCCCAGGTCACCTCGAGCGTGGCTGCTGCCGGGCCGACCAGCACTTCGTCAACGATCACCCTGAAGCTGGCATAGTCGCTCATGAATCTCCCTGGCGTGTCGTCCTCCGGTTCCGGTGGCTCCCCGCCAATCAAGTTGGCCATTTCCCGCCGTATGGCCGGGTCTCGTGCAAGAGCGTTCTGTCGTCTTATCTCCAGGTCGGGAATGATGCGGTAATTGGTGATACGGCCGACCACGACGACGTCGGCGTAGCGGATATCGTGGAGATCGAGAGGGGCTTCCGTCATGCAGGCACGCGCCGGCGTTGCGCCGGACATCGCCACGACAGCCAAAGCTGCAATCCATCGCCGCATGCGAAATCCCCCTCGGAGTTGCGGGCCGACAAGCTACAACGAAAGCGCGATCTCTCCCATAGGTTCAACGGTCTGGTTCGTTCGGGCGCACTCGCGGTAGCAGACGCACCGCTGTCTCGCGGCCGATCAGAAGTGGGGCGGTAAGTTAGCCATCCGCTCTCTGAAGCTGCCGAACGCGGTCACCGCCGCCGCGCCGCCGCCAGCGCGTCGCGGACCCGCGCAAGCGCCGCCCCCTTCGGGTCCGGCTCACCGAGCAGGGCGAACGTTCCGGTAAGCGCGAAGACGCAATGGCCGTGGACGGTCGCGACCAAAGAGCGGGCGAGGGCGGCCGCCTGGGCGGCCTGCTTCTTCGGCAGGACGCGCGCGATCTCCGCCTCCACGATCCCGGTCAGCTCGGCGCGCTGCTTGCGATAGGATTCCGGCAGCTCCTCGCCGGTGGGCAGGCGATGGTCGTAGATCGCCATCCAGAGATTGGCATTGGCCGAGGCGAAGGCGAAATAGGAGTCGACGAGGACGGCGATGCGGTCCTCGGGGTCCTCCGCGAGGCGGGCCCGGACCGAGGCCGCCCACAGGCTGAAGGTGCGGCTGTTGATCGCCTGGACCAGCCGGGTGTGGCTGCCGAAGACATTGTAGATCGTGCCGATCGAATAGCCGATCCTTTTCGCCACCTCGCGCGCCGAGAAGCCGGCATAGCCGACCTCGGCCATCAGCCGATGGCCCTCGGCCAGGATCAGCGCCTCGAGCTCGGCACGGGTGTGATCGGAGCGGCGGCCCATCGCAGAACGGTAAACAAAGAATTGAACAGTGTCTAATATTTTTATTGAACGGTGATCAATTTCGTGTCAGACGAACTCTCTGGCATGCCGCTGGAGGCTCGCCAGGCCGCGCCGGCGGCGGCATAAGGTCGCCGGGGGAGAGATATCTGTATGGCCGCACCCGATTTCTCGCTGCTCGCGAAACGGCGCTTCGGGCCGCTCTTCGTCGTGCAGTTCCTCGGCGCGTTCAACGACAATGTGCTGAAGTTCGCGATGCTCTTCCTCGCGACCTACACCCTGTTCCCGCACGATCCGGATCGCGTCGCCCAGCTCGGCAACATCGCGACCGGCCTCTTCATCCTCCCCTTCTTCCTCTTCTCGGCGATGGCCGGCCAGATCGCCGACGCCTGGGACAAGGCGAAGCTGGTGCGCGCGATCAAGGCGGCCGAGGTCGCGATCATGGCGCTTGGCCTCGCCGGCTTCTGGTTCGATTCGATCCCCTGCCTGCTCGCTGCCCT
Organism: Sphingomonadaceae bacterium; assembly: GCA_019239785.1. Lineage (GTDB taxonomy): Bacteria > Pseudomonadota > Alphaproteobacteria > Sphingomonadales > Sphingomonadaceae > Allosphingosinicella. The sequence goes on along the minus strand of JAFAZM010000276.1, from coordinate 11,408 downwards.
GTTCCTGATGGGCACGCATTCGACCTTCTTCGGCCCGATCAAATATTCGATCATGCCGCAGCAGCTGCGCCCGCACGAGATCATGGGCGGCACCGGCCTGATCGAGGCCGGCACCTTCATCGCCATCCTCACCGGCCAGCTGATCACCGGCTTCATCCGGCCCTGGGAGGGCGGGCTGCTCGCCACCGGCCTCGCGCTCGCCGGGCTCCTCTTCAGCCTGCTGATCCCGCTGGCGCCGCCGCTGGATCCGGACCTCAGGATCGACCGCAACCCGCTGCGCAGCACCTGGGCGGTGATCCGGGAGGCGCGCGACGGGGAGGGCGTCTGGCTGTCGATCCTCGGGATCAGCTGGTTCTACGCGATCGGCGCGATCCTGGTCACCGCCTTCGTGCCGCTCGTCTCCGGCGTGCTCGGGGGCAGCGAGAGCCTCGTCACCCTGTTCCTGATCATCTTCTCGGTCTCGGTCGCGATCGGCGCCGCCCTGGTCAACCGCCTGCTCGGCGGCGAGGTTTCCGGCCGCTACGTGCCGGTCGCCGCCTTCGCGATGGCCGCCGCGATGCTCGATCTCTGGCTCGGCACCCGCCACTATCCGGCGCCGGCCGTGCCGGTGACCTGGCTCGCCTTCGTCCAGGCGCCAGGGAACTGGCGGCTGCTCGCCGACCTGTTCCTGGTTGCCTTCGCCGGCGGCATCTTCGTCGTCCCGCTCTATGCGATCCTGCAGACTCGGAGCCCGCCCGGCGAGCGCTCGCGGATCATCGCCGCGAACAACATCGTCAACGCGATCGTCATGGTCGCGGTGGTCGCCGTCGCCTTGCTGCTCCAGGCGCGCGGCATGCGGATTCCGGCCGTGGTCGGCACGCTCGGCGGCGCCACTTTGATCGTCGCCCTGGTCGCCTGCTGGCTGCTGCCCGAGACGGTGATCAAGCATTCGGTGCGCGCGGTGCTGCGCCTGCTCTACCGGATCGAGGTGCACGGCGCCGAGAACATGCCGAAACCCGGCGAGCGGGCGGTGGTCGTGGTCAACCACGTCTCCTGGCTGGACGGCCTGCTGCTCGCCGTCTTCCTGCCGGGCAAGCCCGTCTTCGCAATCCACACCGCGGTCACGAAGAGCTGGTGGATCAAGCCGGCGCTGAAGCTGTTCCGCGCCTTTCCGGTCGATCCGACCAACCCGATGTCGACCAAGGCGATGGTCCGCGCGGTCCGCGAGGGCAACATCCTGGTGATCTTCCCCGAAGGGCGGATCACCGTGACCGGCGCATTGATGAAGATTTTCGACGGCCCCGGCATGGTCGCCGACAAGGCCGACGCGCCGATCGTCCCGGTGCGGATCGACGGCGCCCAGTTCACCCCTTTCTCGCGGCTGCGCGGCAAGGTGCGGCTGCGCAGCTTCCCGAAGATCACGCTGACAGTGCAGCCGCCGCGCCGCTTCGCGATCGAGGGCGAGATGACCGCCCGCGCCAGGCGCGCGATCGCGGGGCGCCGGCTCTACGACGAGATGAGCCGGATGATCTTCGAGACCTCGAACGTCGATCGCACCCTGTTCGAGGCTTTGCTCGACGCGAAGCAGGTGCATGGCGGCCGCGCTCTGGTCGTCGAGGACGTGAAGCGCGAGCCGCTCTCCTGCAAGCGCCTGATCGCCGGCAGCCTCGCGCTCGGCCGGCGCTTCGCCCGCCGCACCGCGCCGAAAGAGGCGGTCGGCGTGCTGCTGCCCAATATCGCCGGCACGGTCGCGACCTTCTTCGCGCTGCAGGCGACCGGGCGAGTGCCGGCGATGCTCAACTATACGGCCGGCCTCGCCAATCTGAAGGCGGCCTGCCTCGCGGCGGAGGTGCGCACGATCGTCACCGCGCGCGCCTTCATTGCCCAGGCGAAGCTCGAGCCGGTCGTCGCCGGCCTCGCCGAGGAGGGGCGGACGATCCTCTATCTCGAGGATCTGGCGAAGGAGATCGGTCCGGTCGCGAAGCTGCGCGCCCTCGCCGCCGCCCACTTCGCCAGGCGGGTGCACCGCCGCGCCGGCGCCGTCCCGGGCGATCCGGCGGTGATCCTGTTCACCAGCGGCTCGGAAGGCGTGCCCAAGGGTGTCGTCCTCACCCATCGCAACCTGCTCGCGAACTGCGCCCAGCTCGCCGCGCGAATCGACTTCAACCCGTCCGATCTGGTGCTGAACGCCTTGCCGGTCTTCCACAGCTTCGGGCTGACGGGCGGCACCCTGCTGCCGATCCTCAACGGCATCCGGACCCTGCTCTATCCGAACCCGCTCCATTACCGGATCGTGCCGGCGCTCGCTTATGATGCGAACGCGACGATCCTGTTCGGCACCGACACCTTCCTCGCCGGCTATGCGCGGATGGCGCACGGCTACGATTTCTATTCCTTGCGCTACGTCTTCGCCGGCGCCGAGCGGGTGCGCGACGAGACCCGGCGAACCTGGAGCGAGAAGTTCGGGCTGCGCATCTTCGAGGGCTATGGCGCGACCGAGACCGGCCCGGTGATCGCGGTGAACACGCCGATGCATTTCCGCGCCGGCAGCGTCGGCCGGCTGCTGCCGGGGATGGAGGCGCGGATCGAGCCGATCCCCGGCATCGAGGAGGGCGGGCGCCTGTTCGTGCGCGGGCCCAACGTCATGGCCGGTTACATGAAGGTCGATGCGCCCGGCCTGCTGCAGCCGCCGGCCGAAGGCTGGCACGACAGCGGCGACATCGTCACGCTCGACGAGACGGGCTTCGTCACGATCCGCGGCCGCGCCAAGCGCTTTGCCAAGATCGGCGGCGAGATGGTGTCGCTGCCCGCGGTCGAGGCTTATGCCGCCGCGCTCTGGCCGGACGCGGACCATGCCGTCGTCACCCGCGCCGACCCGCGCAAGGGCGAGCAGCTCGTCCTGTTCACCACCCGTCCGGATGCGCAGGCGAGCGCGCTCCAGGCCTGGGCGCGGCAGCACGGCGTCGCCGAGCTCGCCGTGCCCCGCGACATCCGGGTGGTCGAGGCGCTGCCCGTGCTTGGGACTGGGAAGGTGGACTATGTCGCTTTGGGCCAGCGCCTGACGGCGGAGGGCGAGGCCGCCAGACCTGAGCGTCAAAGCCCTCTCCCCAGGGGGGAGAGGGTTGGGTGAGGGGGTTCTGAGTCCGAGAGTCAGCCTCCAACGCCGAGCCCCCTCACCCCATCCCTCTCCCCGCCGGGGAGAGGGAGTACTCCGGACCGCCGCCAAAGCGGTGCCATAGCCTCACCCTATGCCGCCCGCGCGCATTGATGTGACCTCCGCTGCGGGCCGGCGCTAAGCTGGCCCCGCATGCCGGGGAGACATAAATGACGCTCGACCGCCGCTCGTTCCTGCTCGGCTCGGCCGCTTCCTTGGCGCTCCTGCCGGCCGCGCGGCTCGGCGCGGCGGGGCCGGTAGCGCTCGCGCGCCAGGTGGCGGCGCCGGGCCTGTCGGCCAATGTCGAGATCGTCGACGATCCCTATGGCGTGCCCCATATCCGCGCCCGCTCCATCCCCGACGCCTTTTTCGGCCAGGGCTATGTCGTCGCGCGCGACCGGCTGTTCCAGATCGACCTGTCGCACCGGCGCGAGCTTGGGCGGCTTGCGGAGGCGTTCGGACCCGCCTTCGCGGACCACGACGCCGCCGCCCGCCTGTTCCTGTTCCGCGGCGACCTGGAGGCGGAGCTGGCGCGCGTGCCGCCGAACATCCTCGCCTGCGCCCGTTCCTATGTCGCCGGGATCAACGCCCGCATCGACGAGGTCCTCGCCGATCCCGCCTTGCTGCCGCTGGAATATCGCATCCTCGGAGTCAGCCCGATGAAGTGGGACGTGCGCGAGATGGTGCTCGCGCGCGGTGAGGGGTTCGGCAGCGTCGGGGACGAGGTGCGCCGCGCCCGGCTCGCCGCGATGGGCCTGCTCGAGCTGGACGCGATCGTCGCGCCTCTGCATCCGTCCTGGCCGCTGACCGTGCCGGAGGGGCTCGACGCCGCGGCCGTTTCCGAGGCGGACCTCGGCGTGCTGAACCTCGGCGGACTGCCGTTCGGATCGCTGGTGCCGGCCGATGCCTCCGCGGCGGCCGCTGAGGCCCGCGCCAATGCGGGCAGCAATGCCTGGACCGTCGGTCCCGGGCGGACCGCGACCGGACGCCCGATCCTCGCCAACGATCCGCACCTCGGCATCGGCAGCTTCGACCCGCGCCACGTCGCCCATCTGACCGCGCCGGGGCTGGACGTGATCGGCGGCGGCGCCCCCGGCCTGCCCGGGATCATGCAGGGCCATACCGACCGTTTCGCCTTCGGCCGCACCAATTTCCACATCGACCAGGAGGATCTGTTCGTCCTGGAGCTGCATCCCGACGATCCGGAGCGCTACCGCCACGAGGGCGGCTGGCGCTCGTTCGAGCGGGTCGAGGTTTCGATCCCGGTCAAGGGCGCGCCGCCCCGGGCCGCGACCCTGCGCTATGCGGCGCAAGGGCCGGTGGTGTCGCACGATCCGGCGCGGCATCGGGCCTCCGCGCTCGCCGCAATCGACCTGCAGCCGGGCGCGAGCGGCGCCTTCGCGATGATCGCCATCAACCTGGCGCGGGACTGGGCGGACCTGCACCGGAGCGCTTTCGCCTTCCATCCCTCGCCGACCAACTTCCATTATGCCGATGTGGACGGCAATCACGGCTGGCAGGCGATCGGCTTCGTGCCGGTGCGCCGCCGCGGCGATGGCCTGCTGCCGGCGCCCGGCGACGGACGCTACGACTGGACAGGTGTGCGGGACTTCCGGGCGCTGCCGAGCGATTACAATCCGGCCAAGGGTTGGTTCGCCTCGGCCAACCAGAACAACCTGCCCGACGGCTGGCCGCGCGACCGCATCCCGGCCTTCTCCTTCAAGGAGCCCTATCGCTACCAGAGGATCGCCGACGTGCTCTCCGCGCAGCCTCGCCACCGGCTGGAAGACAGCGTCGCGCTCCAGCACGACACTCTGTCCACGCCGGCGCGCCAGCTGATCGCGTTGCCGCCGGCCCATGGCTCGGCGGGGGCGGAGCCGGCGCTTGCGATGCTGCGCTCCTGGGACGGGCGGCTGGACGCCGGCAGCGGGGCGGCGGCTTTGTTCGAGATCCTCTGGCGGGAGCTCGGCGCGCGGATGCTCGCCGCGATCGTCCCCGAGCGCGCCCGCGCCCTGGTCGACGAGATCTCGCCGTCGGTCCTGCTCGGCCTGCTCGCTTTTCCCGACCGGCGGCTCGGCGCCGATCCCGAAGCGGCGCGCGATGCCCTGTTCGACGCCGCGCTCGCCGCCGCCTGGGCTTCCGCGCAACGGCAATTGGGCCCCGATCCCGCCGCCTGGCGCTGGGGCACATTGCACCAGGTGCGGATCCGCCATCCTTTGTCGCGCATCCCCGCCATCGCCGCGGCCTTTCCGCCGATCGAGGGCGAGGGAAGTGGCGGCGACAATTTCACCGTGATGGCGCGCTGGCTGCGCGGCAGCGGCGGCTGGCAGGTCGGCGGCGGCGCCTCCTATCTCCAGGTGATCGACGTCGGCGCCTGGGACAATTCGCTGATGCTGAATTTCCCCGGCCAGTCGAACGACCCGCGCTTGCCTTATTATCGCGACCAATATGGCCATTGGATCGCCGGCGAGATGCAGCCGATGCTGTTCAGCCGGGGGGCGGTGGATGCGCATGCGGTGGGCCGGACATTGCTGCGCGCGTGACCCCGATCCGCTCATCCTGAGTAGCCGGTGAGCCTGTCGAACCGGCGTATCGAAGGACGCACTGAAGCCGAGCGGGTCCTTCGATACGGGCCTTCGCCAAGCTCAGTCCCTACTCAGGATGAGCGGATCCAGGGTGCTCACCGCGCCAGCGCCGCGCAAAGGCGGTCGGTCGCCAGCGCGATCCGGGATTCGGCGCTGTCGCGGTTGGACGGATCGTTGCGGACCTCTCGCGTCTCCGTGTTGAAGGCGACCAGGCTGCCGGCATGCTGATCCGGGCAGAGGCTGAGGTAAGCGCGGAAGCCGTTCTGGTCGCCGTTGTGCCCGACGAACCGCACCGGTCCCTCCGCATCGATGAAGAAGTTCAGGCCGCTCTGCGTCGTCGCCGCCATGCGGCCCTGGGTGAAGTCGGCGCCGGCGGAGATCTGCGGCCGCCACATCTCCTCGAGCGACGGGCGCCGCAGCACAACGTCATATTCCGCCCGGCGCGCCGGGTCGCCGAGCAGGAAGGCGACATATTTCGCCATGTCGGGGAGCGGCGCGTTGAGGCCGCCGTTCGAGACGGTGACTCCGGTATCGACGTCGAACGGGGCGGCGACGCGCCGGCCGTCGCGGATATAATAAGAGTGGGCGCGATGCGGCAGCAGGAAGGGCGGGGTGCGGTCGAAATAGCTCTCGTGCATGCCGAGCGGCCGCAGGATGTTCTTGTCGATATAGACCTCGAAATCCTCGCCGCTGAGCCGCTCGATCACCTGGCCGAGATAGACGATGCCGGGATTGGAATAGGAGAAGCGCGAGCCGGGGCGGAACTCGATCTCGGTATAGGGGATCATCGCCGCGAGCTGCGCCCAGCCCGGCGGCTCGAACGGCTGCCAGTCCCGGTCGCGCCAGCGCCAGGTGCCGTTCCGGAAGCCGGCGCTGTGGGTCATCAGCTGGCGGATGGTGACCGCGCTCATCTCGCCATAGGGATTATGGACGCGGGCGAGCTCCGGCACGTAGCGGATGATCGGGTCGTCGAGCGAGAGCAGCCCGCGGTCGCGCAGCTGCATGATCGCGATCCCGGTCATCGTCTTGGTGATCGAGGCCCAGTGATAGATGGTCCGCGCGTCGACCGGGATATGGGCCTCGGCGTCCTGCTCGCCGAGATGGTCGGCGGCGGCGATGCGTCCGTCGCGCACGAAGTAGAAGCTGCTGCCGGCGATGCCGGCACGCTGCATCTCGGCGCGGTGGAACTGGCGGAAATCCCGGAGCGCCGCATCGAAGGCGCGCTCGTCGGCCAGCGCCGGGCGCGCGGCCAGCCAGGTGGCACAGAGGAGGGTGGCGGCGAGGAGACGGCGGATCATGTCTGGTCCTCCCGGAATCGAAATCGCGCGCAGGGATGACACGACACGGGCGACGACGGCAATCGCTTTGCCCCGTCGCCCCGGCCTTCGATACCGCCCGCGGCGTCGCTCAGGATCAACTCCGCCCGTTGCGGACCTCCGGTCAGCGCGGTCAGCATTCATCCAGGCTTCATCTTTCAGGGCCGAAACATTCCCGGCGCGCGATCAGCCGCGCACCTTCCACGACGGAACGAGCTTGCGGCCTGCTACAAATGTGGCATGTTGCATTGGTGGCAGCGGCAGGCGACGGGCATGACCGAAACGCGCAAGATCAATCAATTGCCGGTGTATTGCCGCGTTGATACGCCCATGGCCGGCGTAACCGAGTGAGTGGTGCAAAAGTGGCCGGAGCGTGGGCAAAGAATCGCAAGTTGATGCTGTGCGCCGGCGCGGCGCTGGGCCTGCTGATGCCGACGGCGCATGCCGCCGCACAGGGACAGGGAACGCCCGCGCCGGCGCCTTCGCCCCCGGCGCCTTCGCCACCGGCCGGCGGGCGGCCGCCCGCGCCCGAGCGGCGCCCCGAGAACGATATCGTTGTCACCGCGCCTGCCCAGCAGAGCTCGATCGACCGCCAGACCTATCTCGTCCGCGACACGCCGGAGGCGCGCAGCGCGACCACGAGCGATATCCTCGCCCGGATCCCGTCCGTCGAGGTGCAGGATGACGGCAGCGTCCGGCTGATCGGCGCCGGCAGCGCGACGGTGCTGATCGACGGCCGCCGCGTCGCCGATCCGCAGACGCAGCTTCGCAACATGACGGGCAACCAGATCGAGCGGATCGAGGTGCTGACCAATCCCGGCGCGCAATTCCCGGCGCAGGGCACCGGCGGGATCGTCAACATCGTCACCCGCCGCAACACGCAGAACGGCCTCGGCGGTTCGGCGACCGCCAGCGTCGCCAACCATGCCGGCTACGATCTCAGGGTCTCGCCGACCTATGGCGCCGGCAACTGGACCTTCACCGGCAGCTTCGGCCATGGCGGCGGCGAAAACCCCTACCGCTTCGAGCGCGACCGCTTCCTACTGGCGCAGGGCGGCCCGGTGCCGCCCAGCAGCGAGGCGGGAAGCGAGACGGACGAATACCGTTATTATTACGGCAACAGCTCCGCCAGCTACCGGCCGGACGACCGGCGGACGATCACGCTCGCCGGCACGCTCGCCCATACCGATCTCTCCCAGGATCGGACCTCGCTGCTGATCGCCCCGGCGATCCCCGGCGGCAGCGCCGACCAGCGCTCCACGAACGAGGCGAACTTCGACTATCGGGACCTCGCGCTCGATTATCGCGGGACCAGCGCGCGGCAGGGCGAATTGCTGACCGCCTCCGTGAAATGGGCGCGCTTCTCCGGCGACTTCGACAGCCTGTTCCTGCTCGATCCCGCTGCCGCGGCGGCGAACAGCTTCCACCAGCAACGGACCATGCTGGACGAGAGCTGGACCGGGAAGGCGGATTATGTGCGGCCCTTCCGCGGCGCCAGCCGGCTTTCGATCGGCGCCCAGCTGGTCACCACCAGCAACCGCTTCGTGCAGGATGCGATCGGCGCGCTGCCCTCCGGCGCACCCTTTGCCGCGAGCTCGGTGGTCGAGGGATCGTGGCTCGAATATGCGGGCTACGTCACCTACCAGTTCGCGCTTGCCGGCTTCACCATCATGCCGGGCGTCCGGTTCGAAGGCCGCGAATATGATCTGGGCGGCACGACCGGCGTGCCCGACCTCAAGACCAGCAGGCTCTTCCCGAGCCTTCATGTGGAGCGCCAGCTCGCCCCCTGGCTGACCGGATCGGCCAGCTATTCGCGCCGGATCACCTATCCGGGGATCCAGCAGCTCAACCCGGCGCTGAACTTCACCGATGCGACCGCCGCCCAGGCCGGCAATCCGCTGCTCCAGCCGCAGCTCACCGATTCCTGGGAGGCAAGGCTGCGCGGCACCCTTGGCCGCCACAGCCTCGAGCTCACCGCCTTCCGGCGGACGACCGAGGACATCTGGTCGTTCCGCGGCGAGTTCGATCCGACCGGGGTGCTGATCACGCGGCCGTTCAACTTCGGATCGCAGGCGCTGACCGGCGCCGAGCTCTCCGCGCGCGGGCCGATCCTGAGCGGGCTGCGCTACGTGCTCACCGCCAACCTCTCGGACCAGGGGCTCGATCCCGACGCGGGCGGGCCGCTGCCGGGCCGGCACAGCGCCACCTGGTCGGGGACCGGCCAGCTCGAATATCGGGACGGCCAGGACGGCCGGGCCGGCGCCGACCGCGTCAATCTGACGTTGCGCTATTTCGGCGCCACGGACACCGGCTTCACCCGCGTCAGCCCCCTCGCGCTCGCCACTTTCACCTGGTCCCACGCGATCACCGACCGTTTGTCGGCCGTGCTCACCGTCACCAATCTGCGCTTCTCCGAGGGGCGGGAAACGATCACCACCGGCGTGACCACCCGATCGCGCGACCTCATCGCCCCGCCCTCGCCCCAGCGCATCAGCCTGGCGCTGACCTGGAGCTTCCGCCGGCCCGGCCAGGGCCCGCGCGTGCAGCAGCAGCAACAGCAGCAGGGCGGCCCGCCGCCGATCCCGGGAGCCGGGCCGGGGAGCTGACGCCGGTTGCGGAATGGGCGGGAACCCCGCCTGCGCCGCCGCCGATCCTGGCGCCGGGTGGGCCGATGCGCAGGGGCGGGAGGAGGACCACCTGAGAGCGCGTGGCGGCAGGCGAACGAGGCCGTCATGGAGGGGGCCGCGCCACCTCCGCCGCCTGGGCCGCGATCGCGGGGCGGCGGGGCGAGGCGAAGGCGGTTGGCGAGGCGATCGCTTCGGAGATGTTTGCGATGCATGGGCCGCGGAAGGGGTAGGCCGCATGCACTGGAAGCCGAAACGAGACGGCGGGCGCAGTGCAGTGGCGAACCTTGCCGTCGCCTGCTTCCACTACAATCAGCATCGGGCGCGACAGATCGCACCGAGCCGCATCTCCTCCAGCGCGCCGGCGGCCTGATTGACCGGCCAGTCGTGCCTTGGCCCCGCGCCTGCGGTTCTGCCTTCGATCAGTGTCGCGATTTCTTTCGTTTGATAACTGGCTTTCTCGAGGTCTTTCCCGTCGCCTCGCCCAAGTCAGCCCGGAGATCGGGAAGAGCCGGAGTTGGGGCGGCCGCGAGCATCGGCGACGGGTTCGCCCAGCCCAACGATATCACCTGAGTCGTTTCGACGAGCTCGAGATTGCTCTCTCCCTGCACGGCAAACTCGACCTCCCCGGCCTGGAAATCGAAGATGATCGACATCGCTCCGCGGGTGTAGACGAGTTTCTTTTCCGAGGGCCGCTCGTCGAAATCACCGTCGCGCTCGGCGAGGTCCTCGAGCGCGTCTGCAACCTGGTCATAGAGGTCGCGCCGGTTCTCGAAGGTGACAACGAAGCGGTCCAGGTTCAACCCCGCGATCGCGTCTTCAATCTCTTCGCGCTGCTCTTCCCACCCGTCGCGCAGCTCGAGCCTTCGCCTGATCCTCCAATCGGCTGGATCGTCGGGATTCTGGTCGCACACCACCGAGTAGCGGAACGCCGGCGTGTCCACATTGCCGTCGCCGCCAGCCAAGCTGACGCCGCCCTGCTTTCTCTTGAAGCCCAGCGCGCGCCTGGCGGCGCTGAACAGGTCGTCCAACTCTTCCTGCAACTGTCCTTCAAGCAATTGGCCGATCCAGTTGGCGGCGTAGTCGTTCACGTCCTTCGGCACATGATGGTAGCCAGACTTGAAGCCAGGCAAAGACCGGATGCGCCCGGTCTCGGTTCCCTCGAGATATGCGTCAGAATTCCTGAGGCCGAGATCGGCCAGGGTCGTCGCCGCGGCGGCGGGCGGCGGCGGGATGTGCCTGATGCGGAACGTGTGTGGCGAGTTCAGGATCGCGCGCGGTCTTTGCCGGCCGCGCACGGTCATCTCTTTGGTCACATAAGCGGGAACTTCGGACTCCAGCCAGTCGCGCAGGCTGCTGTCAGTCATCCACCGGTCGCGTTCCAGCGCCTGCGGATCCTCTCCTCTCAGCGCCCGCAGCAAATGCCAGGTGAAGACGCCGTGCCCGAGCGCGTCCGAACCGTAGGACTTCTCGCCGTCCGAGCAGGACAAGAAGACGGCCAGATAGTCGTCGCAGTCGAGCTTCCGCTCGATCTCGTCGTCGCTGAGGTCGAAGATCAATGATCGGGTGCTGACCGCGAGCGCCTTCATGTCCTCGGCGCAGGCGTCGATAAATAGGAGCGCTCGGCTGCACTCGCTCGCCTTAATGCGTTCGATCACTTCCGCGTCCAGGTCGATCGTGGTGTCGCCCAGTTGCAGCGGATTAGTGTCGCAGGCGGTGAGCCGGTTCGCGCCTCCAATCCGGCAGCCGT
>JAFAZM010000237.1 GCA_019239785.1 Sphingomonadaceae bacterium | reverse complement strand
GGCTGCTGCGCGAAGCCGTGGCGCAGCATGCGGCCAACACGCCGATGGCCCCCCTCTGGTATTTCATGCCTTATCGGGACAGCGTCTCGCGCTACACCGGCAATGCGTTCTGGCAGGAGGCCTCGGTCTATCGCTACCTGGCCGCGTTCCGGCGGGCGCACATCGCGACCTATTTCTGGGGGAATTGGCAGGACGAGCCGACCGGGCAGGTCATCCTCAGTGCCGAGAATGTCGGCGGCCGCTTCCTCGCCGGGCCGGGCAGCCATTGCGTGCCGCCGCCGGGCTTCGACTTCACCGGCGAGATCAGGCGCTATTTCGATCTGCATCTGAAAGGGATCGACGCGGGTCCCGCTTCACGTCCGCGGGCGACCTATTGGGTGGAGGGCGAGGGCTGGGTCCGCTCGGCCGCCCTGCCCGGCGCCGGCGCGCGCTATCGGGACTGGTATTTTTCGGGCGAGCGCAGCCGCACCGCCCATTCCGTCAATGACGGCACGCTGAGTCCGCGACCCGCCACGGCCGGGCGGGACAGCTTCACGGTCGACTATGATTTGCCCGGCGCGGACTATTTCGCCTTCTGGGCGCGGCCGATGGATGCGCACGGCCTGAGCTACACCTCCGCGCCGCTAGGCCGGCCGCTCCGCCTGGTCGGCTTCCCGGTCGCCAGGATCTCCGCCAGCGTCGATCGGCCGGACGCCCACCTGTGGGTCTATCTCGATCAGGTCGACGCGGCCGGCAATGCGGAGGTGATCGCCTTCGGCCGCTTGGCCTTCTCGCATCACCGGCTGGCTGCGGCGCCTTACCGGACGCTTGGCCTGCCCTGGCATTCCGGGCTCGCGCGGGACGTGGCTCCGGTCCGGCCGGGCGCCGTCGTTCCGATGGACGTCGAGCTCACGCCCGTCTCGCGCGTCGTGCCGGCGGGGGCGCGGCTTCGCGTGACCATTGCCGGCGCCGATCCGCGCCAACGCAACCTTCAGGAGATCCGGCAGAATCCGCCGCCCGTCATTTCGATCCTGCGCGGGGGCCCCGCCCTGTCCCGCATCCGCCTGCCGGTCGCCGGCGTCAGCAATGAACGAGCAAACAACGAATCGGGGAGAGCAACGCCATGAAAAAGGTCATTCGCCGTCGTTTCGTCCGCGTCCGGGCGCTGAGCCTGGCCTCGACCTGCGTCACCCTGGCCGTCGCAGCGGCGCCGGCCGATGCGCAGCCGGCGCAGCCCGACGCGCCGCCGCAAGGCCAGGCGGCGAGCCCGAGCGAACAAGACAGCGAGATCGTGGTGACCGGGAGCCGCGTCCGCGGCCAGGCGCCCGTCGGCTCGACCGTCACCTCGCTCGGCCGGAGCGATATCGAATCCTCTTCGGCGGTCACCATCGATCGCGTGATCCACGAGCTCCCGCAGGTCCTCGACCTCGGCGTATCGGAGAATTCGCGCGGGCAGACCGGCGGCTCCGGCAACATCACCTACGGCAACACGGTGAACCTGCGCGGCATCGGCCCCTATGCGACCCTGGTGCTGGTGGACGGCCACCGCGTCGTCAACAACAGCCGCTCGACCGATCCCTCGGTGCTGCCGTCGCTCGGGGTCGAGCGGGTCGAGGTGCTCGCCGACGGCGCCTCCGCAATTTACGGCTCGGATGCGATCGCGGGCGTCGTCAACCTCATCCCACGCCGCAACCTCAACACCGTGGAGGCATTCGCCCGCGGCGGCATCTCGGACGGCGGCGACTTCAAGGAATATAGCGTGGGCGCCGCGGCCGGGCATGTCTTCAGCCAGGGCCAGATCATGCTTGCCTACGAGCATGTCGAGCGGACCGCGCTCAGCGGCGACGACCGCGCCTTCTTCACCGGGGACCAGCGCCCCTTCGGCGGCGGCGACTACCGCTTCACGCGCTGCGCGCCGGGCACGATCATCGCCGGCGGCGTCTCCTACGCGATCCCGGCCGGCGGAGTCACCCAGGCGACCGCCGGGTCGCTGGTCGCCGGCACGAGCAACTTGTGCACCGAGACCGCGCGGCAGGATCTGATCCCGCGGCAGACCTATGATTCGCTGAACGGGACGGCCACCCTGGAAGGTGGGGATTGGCTCACCTTCTTCGTCGACGGCTTCTATTCCAAGCGCTCTTTCTACCGGCACAGCAACTTCACCAACGCGCGCCTGACCGTGCCCCAGACGAACGCCTTCTTCGTCAGGCCCGCGGGCTTTGCCGGCGCGAGCTACTCGCTGGACTACCGGTTCACGGAGCTGCCGAGAAACGATTCCTACGGCTATGCCAAGAGCTGGCAGATCACGCCCGGCCTGCGCGTCAGGCTGCCGCACGACTGGCGCCTCGAGGCCCTGGCCGCGACCGGCCGGACTCGCGATCTGTCGTCCAGCTATCGGGGCCTCAACACGGGGGCGCTCAACGCGGCGCTGGCCAGCTCCGATCCCACGACCGCCTTCGATCCCTATGGGCTGTACCGCACCAATGCGGCCGTCCTGCCCAACCTTGCGAACCAGATCTTCCTGGCGCCCACCAACGGCAAGCTGACCGCCTATGAGGTGCGGCTGAACGGCGCCCTGTTCACGCTGCCGGGCGGTCCGGTGCGGATGGCCGCCGGCTACGAGCGGCAGCAATTCCACGTCGCCTTGGGTTCGGCGCGCGGCGCCCCGACCACGCCGATCACGTTCCGCAATTTCGGCCGCGACGTCGATTCGTTCTATGGGGAAATCTACCTGCCGATCTTCGGCCCCGGCAACGAGACTGCCGGCTTCCGGCGGCTCGAGCTCAACGCGGCCGTCCGCCGCGACCGCTACAGCGACGTCGGCAGCACGACCAATCCGAAGTTCGGGATCAACTGGTCCCCGATCCGCGGGCTGACCCTCCGGGGGAATTACGGGACCGCGTTCCGGGCCCCGACGCTTCCTGAAATCTACGGGAACAGCAACAATTTGTTCAATCAGAACTACGTCAACCCGGCCGGCGGCGCCCCCATTCCCGGCGTCGCCCTGTCCGGCCAGAATCTCAATCTGAAGCCGGAGACCGCGACCAACTGGTCGGTCGGGGCGGACATCGAGCCGCTCCCCGGGCTGATTGTGAACCTCACCTATTTCGACGTCGACTATCGCAATCAGGTCGTCGCCAACCTGTCGGACCTGGCCATCCTCGCGCGTGAATCGCAGTTCGCGGGGACCGGCGTCATCCTGCGCGGGACGGCGGCCGCGAACCGCGTCATCGAGCTGCTCAATCAAGGCATCGCCGCGGTCGGTGCTTTCCCCGGCGGCAATCCGGCCAATGTCACCGTCTTCGTCGACGGCCGCAGCCTGAACCTGGCCCGATCGATCACGCGCGGGATCGATTTCAACATCGTCTATCACACCCGGCTCGGCGAGAGCGACCGTCTCACCTTCGCCGCCTCGGGCACCTATTTGACCAGCTATCACGTGGCGCAGACGCCGGCGGCCCCGCTGCTCGATCAGCGGAACCTGATCTTCAGGCCGTTGACCTTCCGCGCCCGCGGCAGCGTCAGCTGGGATCACGGCCCGTTCAGCGCACGGTTGCTGGCGAGCCATGTCGGCGGCTATGTCAACATCGTCCCCGCGGTTCCGCAGAACGTGAGCAGCTATACGCCCGTGGACTTCTCGCTGACCTGGCGGCTGAATCAATCCGGCATCGCCACGCCGCTGCGGAATTTCAGCATCACTGCGGAGGTCCTCAACATGTTCAATGTCGGCCCGCCCTACGTCAACATCGCGCCGAGCACGAACGGCAGCGGCGGCTACGATGCCACCGCCGCAAGCCCGATCGGAAGAATGTTCGCGCTGACCGGGCGCGTCGCATTCTGAGCTGGGGATCCATGTCGGCCATCAGCCGCAATTGAGCCGGAGCGGATGTCTTACCTCTCGATCATCGCCACGGGGGATCTGATCCTGGATGTTGCGGACGCCGATCATTGGCTCGCGGCGATCGCCCCGTTGCTCCACGCCGCGGACCTGTCGATCGGCCATCTCGAAGTGCCTCACAGCTGGAGCGCTCACGAGATGGCCGGCGACGTCCCGGCACCCGCTGCGCCGCCCGGCAACGTCGCCGCCATCGGCAGAGCGGGCTTCGGCGCCGTCACCCTCGCCGGCAATCATATCGCGGATTGCGGGGAGCAGGGCATCGCCGACACGCTCGCGCTGCTCGATGCCGAAGGGATCGGTCATTGCGGCGCCGGCCGCGATGCCGGCTCGGCATTCGCGCCGCTCGTCGTCGAGGTGGGGGCCGCCACGCGCGTGGGCCTGTTGAGCTACAATTGCGTCGGACCCGAAGCCGCCTGGGCACAGGAGCACCGGGCGGGCTGCGCCTATCTTCGCATCGCCGCGAGCGACGGCGGGCCGATCGCCCCCACATCGCAGCTCGATACGGTGACCGAAGAGGCACTCGCCCGCCTGGCGCAGGACATTGCGGCGCTTCGCGCGGAGGCCGACCTCGTCATCGTGGCCCTGCACAAGGGCATCGTCCACACCCCGGCGCGATTGGCGCCCTACGAGCGGCAGCTCGGCCGCGCGGCCATCGCCAGCGGCGCCGATGCGGTGATCAGCCACCATGCGCACATCGCGCGCGGGATCGAATTCGTCGATGGCAAGCCGATCTTCCACGGGCTCGGCAATGGCTGCGTCGTGACCCATGCCCTGAGCCCGGCCCAGGACCATCCGCTGCGCGCGGCCTGGGCGGAAAAGCGGCGGAGATTGTTCGGGTTCGAGCCCGATCCGGCCTATCATCTGGCGCCTTTCCATCCCGAAGCGGTCAACGCCTTCATGGCGCGCCTCGACATTGGGCCCGACGGGAAGCTCGAGACCCGGATCGAGCCTGTCGACGTGGTGGCCCCCGGCCGACCCGAGCCGGCATCGGGCGCGCGGGCCGAGTCGATCCGGCGCTACGTCGAGAAGATCACCGTTGAGGCCGGGCTCCCGCCGATTCGGATCGATTCCGACAATCGTGTGTCGCCGGCCTTATGACGAGCCGGCT
This sequence comes from Sphingomonadaceae bacterium, assembly GCA_019239785.1. Classification (GTDB taxonomy): domain Bacteria; phylum Pseudomonadota; class Alphaproteobacteria; order Sphingomonadales; family Sphingomonadaceae; genus Allosphingosinicella. Next base: position 14,713 of record JAFAZM010000237.1, on the reverse strand, counting down.
CTATCGCGCCTCGATCTGGCTTGGCGGGACGGCGCTGCTGGCGGCCGCATCGATCGATGCCGCTTCGGTGCTGGCAAGGAATCTGGCGACCAGCGTCCATGGTTCGATCGAGCTGATCCAGGTTGCCGTGCTCATCGCCGGGTCGCTTGGGCTGGTCGTCGCGCTCGTCAACAACACCTATGCGCGCGTCCATCTGCTCACCGATCGCGTGCCCGCTTCCGCCCGGCGCCTGATGGAGCGGATGGCCGCCGCCGCGACCGGCGTCTTCTTCATCCTGCTGCTGGCCGGATCCGTCTGGATCGCGATCGATCTCTGGCAGGGACAGGAGCTCAGCGAAGTCGTGGGCGTGCCTTGGCGCTGGCTGCGGCTGTTCGCCAATATGTGCTTCGCGGCCGCCATTCTCGTCCTGCTGCGCCACTGCTGGAGGCCGAAGGCATGATGGCGACGCCGGAAACGGGGCTGGTCGGCGTCGCCGTGCTGCTGGTCCTGCTGGTGATGGGCGTGCCGATCGGGGCGGCGCTGGGCCTGGTGGGGATCGTCGGACTGACCCTGACGATCGGCCTGGAGCCCGCACTGATCAAATCCGGCGTGACCGCGATCGAAACGCTGACTCGCTACGAGCTAGGCACCCTCCCGCTCTTCATGCTGATGGCGCATCTGCTGTTCTCGGCGAACGCAAGCCGCGATCTGTTCGACGCGGCGGCCCGGTTGTTCGGCCATCGCCGTGGCGGCCTCGCTTATGCGGCGATCGGCGGCTGCGCGAGCTTCGGCGCGATCAACGGCTCCAGCCTTGCCACCACCGCGACGGTCGGCCTGGTCGCGCTGCCGGAGATGCGCAGCCGGGGCTATGCGCCGGGGTTCGCGGCCGGCACGGTCGCGGTCGGCGGCACGCTCGGGCAGCTGATCCCGCCTTCCGGGGCACTGATCGTCTTCGGGATCATCGCGGAGCAGTCGCTGGGCAAATTGTTCGCCGCGGCTTTGGTCCCGGCCGCGCTGCAGATCCTCTTCTACCTGGTGACCATTGCGATCGTCGTGCGCCTGCGGCCGAGCGCCGCCCCGGCGAGCGAGCGTCACGAATGGCGCGCACGGATGATCGGGCTCTGGCGCGTCGCCGATCTCCTCCTGCTGATCCTCTTCGTGATCGGTGGCATCGCGCTCGGCTGGTTCAGTCCGTCGGAGGCGGCCTCCATCGGCGTGGGCGGCGCGCTTCTGCTTGCGGCGCGGCGCCGCCAGCTCAATCGCGCGATGCTCTACAAAGCCTTCGAGGAGACGCTGCGGACGAGCGGAATGATCCTCCTCGTCATCATCGGCGCATTGATCTTCTCGGTCTTCCTCAGCGTCACCGGGCTGGCGGAGGCGATCGGCGCCGATGTGGCGGGGCTCGGCCTCGGCCAGACGCTGACCCTCGCCATCGTCGCGATCATCCTGCTGGTGCTCGGCTCGATGCTCGACGGCCTTGGGCTGATGCTGCTGGCGACCCCGATCCTCATGCCCGTCGTGACCGGGGTCGGCCTGTCGGAGATCTGGTTCGGGATCTTCCTGATCCGCACGATCGAGATCGGCTTCGTCCACCCGCCATTGGGCTTGAATCTCTACGTCATCCACGGCGTCGCGCCGGACATTCCCGTCTCAAGGATCTTCCGCGGCGTCGCGCCCTATCTGCTGGCCGACATCATCTGCCTGGCCTTGCTGATCCTGTTTCCGGCGCTCGTCACCGCGCTGCCGCGATGGGCCGGCCTGTGAAGCCGCTCGCGAGCCTCGGCTGCGATCTGCCGCTCGAGCTCTTGTCGGCGACGGGCCGCTATGCGGGGCCGCTGGCGTTCGATGCCGATCGGCCCGCCCCGAAGGCCGAACGCTGGCTGGAAAGCAAGTTCGCGCCCTGGGCGTCCCAGATCCTGGAAGACTGGGCAGCAGGCGCGCTCGACCAACTCGACGCCGTCCTCTTCTCGCGGGGCGACGACAGCTGCCAGCGGCTCTATTATTACCTCTGCGAATTGCGGCGGACCGGAGAGGTGGAAGGGCCGGAGCCGCTGATCTTCGACGTCGGCCATATTCCCCGCGGCACCAGCGTCGCAGGGACGGTCGATGCGGTCCGCCGGCTGAACGCGCGGCTCGGCGTGACCGAGGCGGCGCTGGCAGCGGCCATGGCGGACGCCCCAGCTGCGGACATCGTCCCCAGCGACAGCGACCCTCTCTGCCTTCTGGCCGGGACGCTGCCGCCCGATCGCCGCTTGCATGAAGCGATCGAAGGCTGCGGCTGGGGCGCCTATGGCGAGACCTTGCCGGAGAACTGGCAGAGGCGAGCGCCCGAGGTCGAAGCGGAAGCGGGGGATTCCTTCCACCGGCTCGGGCAAAGACTCCACGCCGCGACGATCGGGCCGCGCGCCTTTTTCGACCGGGTCGAGAGGCTTTCCTCCCGCATCGACGAGACCGGGGCGACTGCCGTCGTTTTGTGGTTCTGCGAGCATGACGAAGCCGAGGTCTGGCACGCGCCGGCCTTGCGCCGCGCGCTCGACGCCCGGGCGATCCCCTACCTCTTCCTGGCCCGGCGCGACTGGCGCGCCGCCGACGGCGCGATCGAGGAGATCAGGGCGTTTCTCGGGGAGCTGCCGCGATGACGCCGCTCGCCGGACATCGCGTGGCCGCGCTCGGCGGGACGGCGGAGCGTGCCCTTGCCCGCTATCTCGCGTCGCTCGGCGCGGAGATCTGCGACGAGGTCGCGGGGGCGTCGTTCGTGCTTGACGACGATCTGAGCGACGCGTCCACCGACCCGGCGCTTTCGCCGGATGCGATCCACGTCTCGGTGACGACCTTCGGCCGCGGTGGGCCGAGAAGTGCGTGGCGGGGCGGCGAATTCGTCGCCTCGGCGATGGGCGGCGTCCTGCGTCTCACCGGCGAACCATCCCGGCCGCCGGTCAAGGAGGCGCTCGACGCCTGCACCTTCCACGCCGACATGGTCGCCGCCGCCGGCGCGATGGCGGCGCATTACGCCCGCGGCACGCACGGCCGCGGCCAGCATGTCGACGTCTCGGTCCAGCAGGTCGCGTTCAGCCGGAACGTCAACGGCATCCTCGTCTGGCAGTTCGATCGCCGCAAGCTCGGCCGCGCCGGCGGCTGCATCGCCTACGGCAAGGCGCGGATCCGGGCGATCTGGCGGCTGGCCGACGGCTGGTGCTTCCATTCGCTGATGACCGGCAGGCTTGGCGCTCCCGCCAACCAAGCGCTGTCCGACTGGATCAGCGAGCTCGGCCTGCCGAACCCGCTGCGGGAGGTCGACTGGCTGGCCTATGACCGCTCGACCCTGCCCCAGGACGTTCGTGACGAGTGGGAAGCCGCGATCGCCAAATTCTTCGCCGCGCGCACCAAGGCGGAGATCGCCGGCGAAGGGCTTCGCCGCGGCATCAACGCCTGCGTGGTCAACGAGCCGGCGGACGTTCTCGCGGATCGGCATTTGGCCGCGCGCCGGTTCCTGGACACGCCGAGCGGGCTGCCGGAGAGGTTCGCCGCGTTCACCGAAGGACCGCCCGCCACGGCCCCCGCCGTGCGGACCGGCGACCGGCCGGGGCCGCTGTCGGGCGTGCGCGTGCTCGACTTCGCCTGGGCGCTGGTCGGATCGATCACGACGAAGACGCTCGGCGACCTCGGCGCGGAGGTGGTCAAGATCGAAAGCCGGACCAGGCCGGACCTTGCGCGCCTCGAGGTCCAGGTCTCCGCCTCCCGGGCCGGCAATCTGGACGACAAGCCCTGGTTCGCCCACCTCAACAGCTCCAAGCGCAGCCTCGCGCTGGACATGAAGCGTCCGGAAGCCCGCCAGGTGCTTGAGCCGCTGATCGACTGGGCCGACGTCGTCGTCGAGAATTTCTCGCCTGGCACGATGGCCAAGCTGGGCCTCGATTATCCGGCGCTCGTCGCGCGCAATCCCGCAATCGTCATGGTTTCCGGCAGCGTCTACGGACAGACCGGCCCCCTTGCCCAACAATGGGGAGTCGACGGCACGGGCGGCGCGCTGTCCGGCCGCACTTTCCTGACCGGCGAGGCGGACCGCGACCCGGTCATCCCTGGCGCGGTCGCTTATGGCGACGTCATCGTGCCGTTCGTCATGGCCGCGGGCGTCGCGGCCGCCTTGCAGCAACGGCGGGCGACCGGGCGGGGCTGCCATATCGACGCCTCCATGTTCGAGATCTGCGTCCAGCAGATGCGGGACGCTTTGCGGGAGGCGCGCGACGGCGGCAGGCCGCAGCGCCGCGGCAATGCGGACCCGCGCCTGCATTGGCAGGGCCTGCTCCCCTGCGCGGGCGAGGACCGCTGGGTGGCGGTCAGCCTCGCGTCGGTCGAAGACGAGGCGAGGCTGCACGCGCTGGCCGGGGCCGATCCCGGGGCCTGGACCGCGACGCGGGACGAGCGCGAAGTGATGGCGGCGCTGCAGGCGGCCGGCATTGCCTGCGGCGCGCTCCAGGATTGCCAGGACATGATCGAGGCCGATCCCCAGCTTGCGGGCCGACAATCCCTCGTCGCGCTGGATCATCCGCTGCTTGGCACGTTCGGCCATGTGAACACGCCGCTGGCCTTTTCGCGAGACGGCTTCGCGCCTTATCGCGCGCCCTCGCTCGGCGAGCATCGCTTCGAGATATTGCGCGACATTTGCGGCTTCGAGGAGAGCCGCATCGCCGCGCTCGAACAGGCGGGCGTGCTGCTATGAGCATCGAGACGAGCCCCGCGACCGGACAGCGCAGCCGCAAGACGCTGGCCTGCACCGCGCTCGCCAACGCCTATCAGAAACAGTTCGGCCAGCAGCTGCGCAGGCGCGTGGTCGAGGAGGGAGAGCCGTTCGCGATCGTCCAGGCCGATACGCCGCACGAAATCTTCCACGCGATGGACATCCCGATCATCGCCAATCAATGGTGGTCCGCCTACATCTCCGCCAAGCAGCTCTCCGCCCGCTATTTCCAGGTTATGGCCGAGCTCGGCTATCCGGAGAACAGCTGCAAATATTGCTCGCTCGGCCTCGCCTGCACGCTTGCCAACGACCCCGGGTCGGCGCCGTGGGGCGGGCTGCCGACGCCGACGGTGATGGTCGCGCGGCTGACCTGCGACTGCATCCAGCACGTCTTCCAGCAATGGGCGGACGCCACTGGCAGCGTCTTCTTCCCGATGGAGGCCCCGGCCTGGGAGCACAAGGATGTCGAATGGTTCCGCCATTCCAACGACGAATGGGAACAGGTCTTCGAACCGCGCCGGATCGGGATGCTGGTGGACGAGATGCACGACCTGATCGTGCTGTTGGAGCAGCGCACCGGGCGGCGGTTCAGGATCGAGCGCCTGGCGGAGCTGATGGAGCGGATCAACGAGCAGGAGGGCTATCTCTGGGCCGCCAACAAGGCGCTCGCCGCAGCGAGACCCTGTCCGGTCTCGATTGGCGAGCAGATGTCCAACACGATGGTGGCGCAATGGCATCGCGGTTCCGATTGGGCGGTCGCTCATGCGCGGCGGTTCCGGGATGAGGTGCTCGAGCGGATTGCGGCAGGAGCGGGGGCCGCCTCCCGGGAATCGGTGCGGCTGATGTGGATCGGCGCCGGCGTCTGGCACGATCCGGGCTTCTACCAGGCGCTGGAGGAGCGGCTCGGCGCCGTCTTCGTCTGGTCGATGTACATGCCCTTTTCCGGCCCGCAATATATTCGCGCCATCCGCGGCCGGCCGCTCGAGGCGCTGGCGAGCCGCATCTGCTCGATGAACGAGGTGCTGCACCTGCCGCCGTGGATGAACGAATGGATGGTGAGCGAGGCCCGGCGGAGCGGCATCGATGCCGCGATCGTCCTCCTCCCGCCGGACAATCGCCTTTCTCAATCCGGCACCAAGCTGACCGCCGAGAGCCTGCGGCGCGCGGGGGTGCCCGTGCTCATGATCGACGGCGACATGGTCGACGCTCGCAACTGGAATCACGCGCGCATGGTCGAGCTCGTCAGGGACTTCCTGGGTCGGGAGGGGCTGGCGTGAGGTTCATACTCCCCTTGCTGCTGCTTCTTCTCGCGGCCTGCGCGCGGCCGGCGGACCCGAACGTGACGGTGATCACCTACGCCACGCAATATGCGCCCTCTCACCCGTTCAGCCGCGCCGACATCGCCTGGATGCGCTTCGTCGAGCAGAGATCCGGCGGCACCCTGCGCATCCGCCCGATCTGGTCGGGCACCTTGCTCTCCAGCGACATGTCGATGGAGGAGCTGCGCCATGGCGTCGCCGACGTCGGCCTCATCACGCCGATCTACGTCAGGGGCGGCAGCCACCTGATCCGCATCCAGTCCGGCTTCTACAGCGGGGTGCGCGAGATCGAGAGCCAGGTCGCATTGTACCGATGCATCGCTGCCGCCGATCCGGAGCTCGGGCGCGAGCTGGACGGGCTCCAGGTCCTTGCCGTCCAGGGCGGCCTGCTCCCCGGCATCATCACGCGCGATCGGCCGGTCCGCAGCCTCGCCGACCTGCGCGGGCTGCGCATCCGCGCGCCCACCGAGCTCATGACCCTGCTTCGCGAGCTCGGCGCCGATCCGGTGAACATGCCGATGGGCGAGGTTTACCAGGCCATGGCCAAGCGCATCATCGACGGGGTCGTCGCGCCTCCCGACACGTTTCGCGCGCTGCATTTCGCGGAGGTCGCGCATTACTTCTACACGCTCTCGGTCCCGCGCGGCGCCTATCCGGCACGGGCGATGGGGGCGCGGCGCTGGAACAGCCTGACGCCGGACCAGCAGCGGGTCCTGGCGGAATCGATACCGGTCTGGGAGGCGGCGCTGGCGCGGGAGAATCGCGCGGCGCTCGAACGCGGCCTCGCCGAAGCGCGCGCGCATGGCGTGGCTTTCACGGACGCGTCGCCGGCCGACCAATCCCGTTTCGAAGCGCTGTACCTGCACGACGCCGAGGTGAATGCCGGGGCGATGGCGCAGATGGGGATCGATGGCCTCACCGCCTTTCAAGCGGCCCGGCGCAGCGTCCGTCCGGACGGCAGCGTCGCCTGTGGAGGGCAATGAGATGCGGCTTATAGCCACCTTTGCCGCGATCCTTGCCGCTGCCGGCATGGCCGCGGCACAGGATGTCCCGCCGCCGCCTCCCCCGATCCATCCGCCCGGGCAGATCGGCGCACCGGCCGGAACCGGCGCCTGGCCGGCCATCGCCGAGGCGCGGCGGGACTCATCCGGCTACACGATCTACCGTCCGAATGTGCTTCCGCGCGAGGCGCTGCCGCTGGTCCTGTGGGGCAACGGGGCCTGCAGCGACAATGGCCTGAGCGCCAGCCATTTCCTTCGCGAGGTCGCCAGCCACGGCTATATCGTGATCGCCAACGGCAATCCGCGCCGCGAATATGCGGCGGACCAGTCGGCCAATGCAGCGCCCCCCGCCGTCATGCCCGCGGCCGCGCCGCCGCCTCCGCCGACGCATGACGAGACCAGCGTCGCGCAGCTGCTGGGCGCGATCGCATGGGCGCAACGTGCGAATGCGCGGCCCGGCGATCCGCTGCACGGCCGGATCGACCTCCGCCGCATCGCGGTCATGGGGCACAGCTGCGGCGGCCTGCAGGCGCTCGCGGCCGCCGCCGACCCCCGCGTCTCCACGGTGATGGCCTTCGACAGCGGCGTCTACGTACGCGCCGGCAGCGGACGAAGCGGCGTCGCCATCACGAAGGAAGACCTGCTGCGGCTGCACACGCCGGTCGCCTATATCCTCGGCGGACCGGGCGATATCGCCTATCCCAACGGCATGGATGATTTCGCGCGCATCGAGCATGTGCCCGTCTTCGTCGGCAACCTCCCGGTCGGTCACGGCGGCACCTTCCGCGTCCCCAATGGCGGGGATTGGGCCAGGGTGGCCGTCGCCTGGCTCGACTGGCAGCTGAAGCACAGCCCGGCCGGCCGCGCCTGGTTCGACGGAGCCGATTGCCGCCTCTGCACCACCTACGGGTGGACCGTTCAACGCAAGAGACTTTCGCAGGTACCATGACACAGCCGCTCACCGGAATCCGGATTGCCGACTTCAGCCACGTCATGGCGGGGCCCTATGCGACCCACCTCCTGTGCCTGATGGGCGCCGAGGTCATCAAGATCGAGCCCAAAACCGGCGACAATTTCCGCAATTACGGGAGCGATCGCCGCTATGACGGCCTCGCGCCCCCATTCATCGCCGCGAATGCCGGCAAGAAGTCGATCGCGCTGGATCTCAAGGATCCGGCGGACCACGCCATCGCCGAGGCCATCGTCAAAAGGTGCGACATCCTGGTCGAGAATTTCCGGCCCGGGACGATCGACCGGCTCGGCTTCAGCTACGAGGCCGCCTGCGCGCTCAATCCCGAGATCATCTTTTGCTCGATTTCCGGTTACGGCCAGGAAGGGGAGCGGCGCGACTGGCCGGCGATCGACAATATCGTCCAGGCCACGACCGGCATGATGATGCTCTCGGGCGAGGAGGGCGATCCGCCACTGCGGGTCGGCTTCCCGATCGTCGATACGCTGACCGGGCAGACGGCGGCGATCGCGATCCTCTCGGCCCTGATGCGGCGCGAGCGGGGCGGCGGCGGCACGCGGCTGGACGTCTCCATGTTCGACGCGAGCCTCACCTTCCTGACCTCGGCACTGACCCCCTTCCTGGTGACGGGCCGACCGATGGGTCGGATGGGGAACACGGGTTATAGCGGCCTGCCTACCGCCTCGCTCTACCGGACACGGGATGCCCGCGAGGTTTCGCTTGGCGTCGTCCAGCAGCATCAGTTCGAAACGCTGGCCCACATCACCGGCCGCGACCATTGGCTGACCGATCCCCGCTTCGCCACCTCGGACGACCGGCGCACGAATTTCGAGGCGATGGTGGACGAGCTCGCCGCCCTCTTCCTGGAACGCGACGCCGCCGAATGGGAACGCCTGATGAGCGACGCCGGCGTGCCGTGCGGCATGGTCAGGCGCATCGAGGAGGCCGCCGCGCTGGCCGGCCCCAATTCCCTGGTGCCGCTGACCATCCCCGAGCTTCCCGACGGCGAACAGGTGCAGATCCCCGGAACGGGGTTCCGGGACCATGCGGCGCCGCCGCCGGTTCCCGACGCCCCCCCGGCCCTGGACGCCGACCGGGCCGCCATTCTGGCCTGGCTGGAAGAGGCTCCGGGGCCCGCAAATGGCTGACATGAAGGCGTTTCGCGCGCTGTCGCAGCCGGATCGACGTCTTCGCCCTAACGCAGCAATTCCCCGATCCGCACCTCGGCCGGCCGGCAATCGAGCCCGTGCCGCGCCAGCCAGCCGTCGTCATAATAAGTGCAGGCGTAGCGGTCGCCGTCGTCGCAGAGCAGGGTGACGATGCTCCCCTCCTCGCCGCGCGCGGCCATCTCCTCGATCAGGGCCGCGCAGGCGATCATGTTGGTCCCGGTCGAGCCGCCGACGCGGCGGCCGAGGGCGGTCGAGAGCGCGCGCATCGCGCCGATCGACTCCGGGTCGGGCACGCTGATCATGCGATCGATGACGTCGGGGACGAAGCTCGGCTCGACGCGGGGCCGGCCGATCCCTTCGATATGCGAGCGCACGCCGTCCGAAAGCAGGCGCTGGCTCCGGTCCGCGAAGTGAAGGTGGAAGACGCTGTGCTCGGGGTCGGCGACGCACAATTTCGTGGCGAAGCGCTGGTAGCGGACGAAGCGGCCGATCGTCGCCGAGGTGCCGCCGGTGCCGGCGCCGCAGACGATCCAGGCCGGGATCGGATGCGCCTCGCTGCGCATCTGCGCGAACATGCTCTCGGCGATATTGTTGTTGCCGCGCCAGTCGGTGGCGCGCTCGGCATAGGTGAACTGGTCGAGATAATGGCCCTCGGTCTCGGCGGCCAGGCGCTGGGCGACCTCGTAGACGGTGCGCGGATCCGCCACCTCGTGGATCTCGCCGCCGTAGAAGCGGATCGCGTCGAGCTTCGGCGGCGCGGTCGAGGCCGGCACCACCGCGATGAAGCGAAGCCCCAGCATGCGCGCGAAATAGGCCTCGCTGACCGCGGTGGATCCGGACGATGCCTCGATCACCGTGGTCTTCGGTCCGATCCAGTTGTTGCACAAGGCATAGAGGAACAGGGATCGCGCGAGCCGGTGCTTCAGGCTTCCGGTCGGATGCGAGCTCTCGTCCTTCAGGTACAGGGTGATGCCCGGGAAGCGCGGCAGCTCGATCCGGATCAGGTGCGTGTCGGCCGAGCGGTTGAAGTCGGCCTCGATCCGCCGGACGGCTTCCGCGGTCCAGGCGCGGTCGTGCTGGGTGGGCATCAGGCCTCATCCCTTTCGTTCGCCGTCTTTGCAACGGGCAATTGCTTTTTGGGAGTCATCCCGGCGGAGGCCGGGACCCATGAACACCGAGATTGGCATTGACGCGAAAGCCTGGTCGCCGAGCATTCCGACACCGAGTTCATAGGTCCCGGCCTTTGCCGGGATGACTCCTTGTTCTTGCGCACATCGACTGCCGTCATCGGCTGTGGCAGACAAAGACGCGTCGCTCAGGGGAGGAAATCGAAGTGTGCCGGTGGCTCGTCTATTCCGGAAGTCCGGTCCCGCTGGAAGCGTTCCTTTATCAGCCCGAACATTCGCTGATCGACCAGAGCCTCAACGCCAAGCTCGGCACCCATACCACCAACGGCGACGGCTTCGGCGTCGGCTGGTACGGCGAGGACGACGAGCCGGCGCTCTACAAGGGCGTCAATCCGGCCTGGAACGACCAGAATCTGCGCGAATTGTCCCGGCACATAAGGTCGCGGGTGATCTTCGCCCATATCAGGGCGTCGACGGGCACGCCGGTGCAGCACACCAACTGCCACCCTTTCCGGCACGGCAGGTGGCTCTGGATGCACAACGGGCAGATCGCCAATTTCACGGACGTGAAGCGCGAGCTGGTGCTGGCCGTCGATCCGGGCCTCTACCCGCATATCAGGGGGTCGAGCGACACCGAGGTGTTCTTCTTCCTCGCTTTGACCTTCGGCCTCGAGCAGGATCCGCCCGCGGCGGTGGCGCGTGCGGTCGGCTTCATCGAGGAGGTCTGCGCCCGCAACGGCGTCGCACATCCGATGCGGATGAGCGTTGCGGTCACCGACGGCCGCGGCGCCTGGGCGTTCCGCTATTCCAGCGAGGGCATCCCGCCGTCGCTTTATTATTCGACGAAGGTGGCGACGCTGCGCGAGCAGCTGCCCGACATCTCCATCTTCCGCACGCTTTCCGATGAATCGCGGCTGATCGTCTCGGAGCCGCTCGGCGAGCTGGCCGGGGCGTGGAACGAGGTTCCGCCGGCCACTTTTGCGACGATCCGGGGCGGCGACGACGACCTCCATCCCTTCACGCCGCGGACCGATTATTGATCGGTCCCAACCGCCGCGCTCGACCGGGAGCCGGCAGAAGACTTCAGTCGGTGCCGGTCGTCGCGGGCGCCGGGATGCTGTCGAGTATGGACGGCTGCCGGTCCGGCCGTGCCGGTGCGCTCGGCTCGGCCGCGGCGTTGGCGTCGTTGTAGATGAAGCCGAAGGTCGGATTGGTCCGCAGGCCGAGACCGTGCTGCGGCGCATACCAGACCCGGACGCTGCTCCAGTCGCCGGCAGCGGAGGTGTCCTCGGCGAGGGCCGCGCGCTCGATCTGGCCGTGGCCCGACCAATTGGCATGGTTGAGCAGGATGTGGCGGCTGTCGACGATCTGGGCGACGACGGCGACATGGCCGATCGGCATCGCGCGGGTCGGCTGGAAGGCAAGCACCGCGCCGACCTCCGGCTGGGCGCCGCGGCGGTAATGGCCGGCCGCCTGGCCCCACCAGGTGCCGGCATTGCCGTGGATGTCGATGCCGGAAACGGTGCGCGCATAAGGCGCGCACTGCAGATAGGCGGCGGCCGGCGTTGCGGCGGCGACTGCGAAACCGAAAGCGAGGAACAAGCGGGCGGCAACGGACGTTACAACCCGGCGGCAGATCTTGCCGAAAGATGTCGAACGGATGCGCTGCGACCCAGCGCATGACGTCGTCGATTGCATTGCATTCCCCCCAATCAGGCAGTGCGGCCACCTTAGCGGCGAAGTTCCGTGCAAACAGTGCGCGGGCGGGGCAGTCGCCGCGTCCGGCGAACGGTTCGTCCCGCCCGGGTAAGGATTCGTTCGTTCGGCGGGTCGAGCAGCCCGGGATCGGCGGGCCTTCACGCGCGCCGGGCTTGTCCGCGCGGACGGCGACTCATACTATTGTCTGAGTTATCGCACGGCCCGATCACCCTGCGAGGATTCGAGATGGCGCTGTCCCTGCTGCAATACCGGACGGGCGAAGACGAGCGCCAGCTGGCGCTGCTGGCGGAGGACGGCATAGCCTGGCGACTGTCCGGCCACGCCACATTGCTCGACCTGGCCCGGGATGCGCTCGCGAAAGGGCGCGCGCTGGCCGAAGCGGCCGCGGCGGCGCGGATGGAGGAGCGCGTCGACCTCGCCTCGGTCCGGCTGCTGCCGCCGGTCGACCATCCCGATCCCGCCCATCTGATGCTGAGCGGCACCGGCCTCACCCATCTCGGCTCGGCCGAGAGCCGCGATGCGATGCACCGCGAGACCGCGGCCGACCCGGCGCCGACCGATTCGATGCGGATGTTCCTGATGGGCCTGGAGGGCGGCAAGCCGGCTTCGGGGCCCGGCGTGCAGCCCGAATGGTTTTACAAGGGCGACGGCAGCCAGCTGGTCGCGCCCGGCGCGCCGCTCCAGGCGCCCGCCTTCGCGCTCGATGCCGGGGAGGAGCCGGAGATCGCCGGCATCTACCTGATCGATCCGGACGGAATGCCGGTCCGCCTCGGCTTCGCGCTCGCCAACGAATTCTCCGATCACGTCACCGAACGGAGCAATTATCTCTGGCTCGCCCATTCGAAGCTGCGCCAGGCTGCGCTCGGCCCGGAGCTGCGCCTCGGCGACCTGCCGCCCGACGTGCGCGGCGTCAGCCGCATCCTTCGCGGCGGCGCGGCGATCTGGGAGAAGGGCTTCGCGACCGGCGAGGCGAACATGTCGCACAGCATCGCCAACCTCGAGCACCATCATTTCAAATATGCCCAGTTCCGCCGGCCGGGCGACGTGCACGTCCATTTCTTCGGCACCGCGACCCTCTCCTTCGCCGACGGGGTCACGGTGCAGGCCGGCGACATGTTCGAGATCGAGGCCGCGCCCTTCCGCCTGCCGTTGCGCAACGAAGCGGCGGTCGCGGCGGAGGCGCCGGTCTCGGTGCGCGCGCTCTGATGGCGCGCCCGCCCGCCGCGCTCCGGATCCACGGCACGATCGCCCGCGATCTCGGCATCGCCATCGTCAGCGGCCGCTACCGGCCCGGCGACGTCCTGTCCGGCGAGATCGCGTTCGCCGAGCGGCTCAAGGTCTCGCGCACCGCCTATCGCGAGGCGATCCGGATGCTCGCCGCCAAGGGCCTGGTGGAAAGCCGGCCCAAGTCCGGCACCAGGGTCAGCGAGCGGCGGCGCTGGAACCTGCTGGATCCGGACGTGCTCGCCTGGCTGTTCGCAGCGGAGCCGGGCGAGGAGCTCATCCGCGCCTTGTTCGAATTGCGAATGATCGTCGAGCCCGCAGCCGCCGAGCTTGCCGCGCGGCGGCGGGATGGGCGGGATCTCGCTTCGATGGGCCACGCGCTCGAGGAGATGGCGCGGCTCGGGCTCGGCAGCGAGGCCGGCCGCGCCGCCGACCAGGGCTTTCACGACGCGGTGCTCGCCGCCACCCGCAATCCCGCTCTGGTCTCCTTGTCCAGTTCGATCGCCGCCGCAGTCGGCTGGACGACGATCTTCAAGCAGCGGGAGCGGGCGCTGCCGCGCGACCCGGTGCCCGAGCATCGCGCGGTCTACGAGGCGATCGCCGCAGGCGATCCCGCCGCCGCGCGCGCCGCAATGGCCGAGCTGGTCCGGCTCGCCCTCGCCGACACCACATTGTCGCTGGACGGCTGACGCATTCTTGACGCTCGTCCGCGCGCGCATATACTCAGACAAAAAGAAGAACCGGCGTCGGCACGCGCTACCTGTGGATTCGGGAGAGGGTCGAATGGCCGGACCGGTTGCTGCCCGTGATGCCCCCGCCGCGCCGCGCGCGGCGGCGCCAAGCTACCGAGCGGCGCTCGCTTTGCTCGCCACCTTGTTCTTCATGTGGGGCTTCATCAGCGTCATCAACAACACCCTGCTGCCGCACCTGCGCAGCGTGTTCGAGCTCAACTATCTCCAGACCACCCTGATCGAATCGACCTGGTTCATCGGCTATCTGGTCACCTCGATCCCCGCCGCGAAGCTGATCGAGCGGATCGGCTATCAGCGCGCCTTGACGACCGGGCTGACGGTGATGACGGTGGGTTCGCTCGGCATGATCCTCGCCGCCAGCCTGCCCTCCTACGGCGTCACGCTCGCGTCCCTGTTCACCGTCTCCTGCGGGATCGCTTTGCTGCAGGTCGCGGCCAATCCCTATGTCGCGGTGATCGGCCCGCCCGAAACCTCCGAATCCCGGCTCACCCTCGTCCAGGCGTTCAACACGACCGGGGACGTGCTCGCGATCCTCTTCGGCCGCTACCTGATCCTCGCCCGGACGACGGCCGGCACCTCGGCGGACAGCGCCCGGCTCAGCCAGGCCCAGCGCATGGCCGACGCCCAAGCCACCATATTGCCCTATCTGATCGTCGCGATCGTCCTCGCCTTGCTTGCGGTCGCCATCGCCCGCGCCAAGCTCCCGGCGCTCGGC
>JAFAZM010000223.1 GCA_019239785.1 Sphingomonadaceae bacterium | reverse complement strand
GCTCGGCGTCGCCTGCGAGAGCGCTGGGGGCGAGACGCTCGGCACCGTCGTCGCTGTGGAGAATTTCGGCGCCGGCGACCTGATCGAGATCGAGCGCCAAGACGGCCGCCGCGTCCTCGTCCCGTTCCGCCCGGGCATCGCCGATCTGGATGGCGGCCGAATTCTGGTCGATCCGGAATTCCTCGCCTGAGCTAAACCGCCTTGGCGGCGATCGAGCCGCTCAGATGTTCCCTCAGGATCGGCCGCTCCCTCGCCAGATCGTTGCGGATGGTAGTCGCCGCGACGCCGCCTTCGCCCATCGCGTGGCTGATCTGGTCGAGCCCGAGCACCACGTCGCCCGCGGCGTACAAGCCGGGGACGGAGCTGCGCTGGTGGCTGTCGACGACGAGCACGCCCTCCTTGAGCGCGGCGCCGACCTGCTGCGCGAGCTCGACATGGGTGTCGGAGCCGAGCGCCGGGTAGACGGTGTCGAACGTGTAATGGCCCTCGGCGGTGTCGACGACGATGCATTCCTCGTGCGCCGCCACCGCCTGGCAGGGGCCGTCGACGGCGCGGATGCCGTATCGGTCCAGCCGCGCCCGGTCCTCGGCGCCCAGATCGTGGGCCTTGTCCGGGGCGATCAGAGTGATGTCCTCGGTGAAGCCGCGCAGGAAGACGGCTTCCGCGACGCCGTGCCCGCCGCTGCCGATCACGCCGACCTTCTTGTCGGTGACCTCGTAGCCGTCGCAGATCGGGCAATAGCGGATCAGGCCCTTGGCTAGAGCGTCGTCGTGCAGCGCCTCGTCCATCGGCGGCCGCCGGTTGGTGACGCCGGTGGCGAGGAGGACGGTTCGTCCGAGCACCGAGCCCCCGCCCCACTCGGCGCGGAAGCCGTCCTCGACCCGATCGAGCCGGGTGACCCGGCCCGGCACGATCGACGCTCCATATTTCTGCGCCTGCTCGGTCATCAGCCGCACTAGCGCCTCGCCGGATATCCCGTCCGGATAGCCGGCATGGTTGTGGGTGCAGGGGATGAGGCGGGCCCGGCTCTTGCCGGCGTCGACCACCTTGATCGAGAGATGAAAGCGCGTCAGGTAGATCGCGGCCGTCAGGCCGGCGGGACCGGCACCGATGACGATGCAGTCATATTGCTGTCCGCTCATGGCCCGTGAGCGAAGGGCTCGGTCATTGGTTCCGCCTCCGTCGCCCGCCTCGCCGGCGGTCGCGCGGGGAGACAGGGCCGGATCGGCACGCTAGACACGCCGGCGCGCTGCGCGACGCGGCGGAATTCGTTGCAGAGCCACAGGCCTCGTCGCGCGGGTCCGGGCGATGAGGAGGGAAGCGACCGACGATGTGGCGTTTGAAGATCCTGGGCAAGATCGTCCTGTCGCGGCTCCCCTTCGGCTACGGGGTGTGGCGGCGCCTCGGCCTTTTTCGCCACGGCAAGATGAACCAGGCCGATTACGCGCTGGGCGTGGTGACGCACCATCTCGAGCGGCTCGGCGGGGCGGACAGGATAAAAGGCGCGGTCTGCCTCGAGCTCGGGCCGGGGGATTCGCTCAGCTCCGCGATCATCGCCCACGCCCTCGGCGCGCGGAAGACCTATCTCGTCGACGTCGGGGATTTTGCCGACAGGGACATCGAGACGTACCGCGGCGTCGCCGGCGCCTTGAGCGCGCGCGGCATTCGGGCTGCCGACCTGTCCGCCGTCTCGACGATCGAGGAGATGCTGCGCGCCGTCGACGCCGAGTATCTCACCGACGGCCTTCGATCGCTTCGGGAGATCCCGGCTGCGTCGGTCGATCTGATCTGGTCGCAGGCCGTGCTCGAACATATCCGGCTTCGCGAAGTCCACGAGATGTTTGCCGAGCTGCATCGCATCATGAAGCCGGCCGGCGCGATGTCGCATCGGATCGACTATAAGGACCACCTGCAGAGCTCGCTGAACAATCTGCGCTTCTCGGAGAAGGTCTGGGAGTCGGAGTTCATGGCCGGCTCCGGTTTCTACACCAACCGGATGCGCAACGCCGAGATGCTGGGCGCGATGAAGCAGGCGGGGTTCGAGCTGCTCTCCGCCGAGCCCGGCAAATGGGACCGGCTTCCCGTTCCCCGAGCCAGGCTCCACCGCCGTTTCCAGGCGCTGGACGAGGACGATTTGCGCACCAAGCACGTCGACGTCGTCGCCCGTCCCGCCCAGCCGAGCTGAGCCTTGGCCGCCTGGCACGCCACCACGCTCACCCTCTACCCGGAGATGTTCCCCGGCCCGCTCGGCCTGAGCCTCGCCGGACGGGCCCTGCGCGACGGCATCTGGTCCTGCGAGACGGTGCAGATCCGCGACTTCGCGACCGACAAACACCGCTCCGTGGACGACACGCCGGCCGGCGGCGGGGTGGGGATGGTGATGCGGGCGGACGTGCTCGCGGCCGCAGTCGACCATGTCCTCGAGCACCGCCCGGATGCCCCGCTCCTTGCCATGGCGCCGCGCGGCCAGCCGCTCACCCAGGCGCTGGTCCGCGAGCTCGCCGCCGGCCCCGGCGTCTCGATCCTGTGCGGCCGTTTCGAGGGGATCGACGAGCGCCTGTTCGAGGCCCGGCCGATCCGGCCGGTGTCGATCGGCGACTTCGTGCTTTCGGGCGGAGAGCCGGCGGCGCTCGCCCTGCTCGATGCTTGCGTTCGGCTGCTTCCCGGGGTAATGGGCGCGGCCTCCAGCGGAGAGGAAGAGAGCTTCGACAACGGGCTTCTCGAATATCCGCATTATACCCGACCTGTCGAATGGGAAGGGCGCACGATCCCTGAAGTGCTGCGATCGGGGGATCATGCGAGGATCGCCGCCTGGCGCAAGAGCCGGGCGGAGGCCGACACACGGTCAAGGCGGCCGGACCTGATCGCGCGTCAAGGGGACGCGCGAAGGCCACCGCCCTCTGGCGCGCAGCCCGAAGATTGAAGAGAGCGACGAAGACATGAACCTCATCCAGCAGCTCGAGGCCGAGCAGATCGAGGCGCTGACCCAGGGCCGCGCCATCCCCGAGTTCCGCCCCGGCGACACGCTCCGCGTCGGCGTCAAGGTCGTCGAAGGCGACCGCACCCGCGTCCAGAATTTCGAAGGCGTCTGCATCGCGCGGGCGAACCGGGGCCTTGGCTCCTCCTTCACCGTCCGCAAGATCAGCTTCGGCGAGGGCGTCGAGCGCGTCTTCCCGCTTTATTCGCCGAACGTCGATTCGATCGAGGTCG
>JAFAZM010000213.1 GCA_019239785.1 Sphingomonadaceae bacterium | reverse complement strand
GCCCGCCGAATCGCCGCGCCGAGCGGCGATCTGCCCGAGGGTCATTTCGCTATTGTCGCCTCGGATCGCGTCGCTCAGGAACTGGCGGGCCGGGGCGGCGGAAGCCGCGCTCGAGGCGATGGTGGCGCAGGCGGCCAGCGTCGGCAGAATGGATTTGTGCATGGAAGGCTCCTCTTCAGGCCGCCTTCAACGCGCACCCTGCTCCATCGTGCCGCGGGGCAGCATGCGGACCAGCACGGAATCGCGCAGCACGAAATGATGATGGAGCGCGGCGGCGGCATGGCCGGCCGCGACGATCACGATCGCCCAGCCCACCCAGCCGTGCCATTCCTGGATCTGGTGATGCATCTCGCGTGAGACCGGGGTCAACGGCGACGGAATGAGCAGGCCGAAGAAGCTCATCGCCTCGCCCTCGGACCACCGCACATACCAGCCGAACAGAGACTGGAAGGCGAGCAAGGCGTAGAGCAGCCAATGGACGATCCGCGCCAACGTCTCGGTCAGGCCGCTGACGGCCGGCGCGACCTGGTGGCCGGGCAGCAGCCGCCAGACGATCCGCGCGGCGACGGCGAGGCCGAGCAGGATGCCGAGCGACATGTGCACCATGACGAGCTCGCCGCGCAGCGGCCGGTGCGCGTAGCCCCACAATTCGCCGAGCGCGAACAGGCTGAGCACGAGGAAGACGGTCAGCCAGTGCAGCGCGATCGAGACATTGTCGTAGCGCGAGCGGGTCGCGCCGGCGGCGACCCTGGTCGCCTGATCGACGGCTGTTTCAGGGGCGTTCATGTCCTCCCAAGCGCACGGCGGACGGCGCGGTTCCGCGCAACCCAGGTCGGGACTTGACTCTCAATTCGATAAATAGCTAAATATCGAATCATGAGCAACGTCTTCCGCGCGCTTGCCGATCCCACGCGCCGCCAGGTGCTCGCTTACCTGCGTGAGCGGCCGCTGAGCGCCGGCGAGCTGGCGGCGCGGTTCGATGTCTCGAAGCCGACCATGTCCGCCCATTTCGCGGTGCTGCGCGAGGCGGGGCTGATCGACGCCAGCAGGCACGGCAAGTCGATCGTCTACCGCCTGCGCATGTCGGTGCTCGAGGAAGCTCTGATGGGCCTCGCCGCGGCGGTCGGCCTCGATCTTGCCGGCGCGGCCGAGTCACCGAAGGAGGAGCGAGCATGACTGAGAAGCAAAGGCAGCTGGCCGACGGGCTCGTCGCCGCATCCCTGCTGATCGGCTTCGCTTTGGCTGCCGTTGCCGGGCGCCGGTTGGGCGTCGCCGATCCGGAACTGCCGCCGCGCATCATGGGCGTCCTCACCGGCCTGGTGATCGCGGGTTACGGCAACGTCATCCCGCGCCGGCTGGTCCGCTACGACCCGGACTCCGCCCGGCCGGCGCGGCGGCAGGCGGCGCTCCGCTTCGCCGGTTGGACCTTCGTTGTCGCCGGGCTCGCCAATGCCCTGGTCTGGGCATTCGCGCCAAGCGCGAATGTGGCGCTCTGGTCGATGTTGCCGATCATCGCGGCGGTCGCCCTGGTCCTGCTGCGCTGCCTGCGGTCGAAAGCGGAGGGTAAAGAGGCATGAAGAGGATCGGGGGGCTGCTCGTCCTGCTGCTGGCCTTGCTGCTGCAGGCGCCGGAGGCGCGGGCCGAGGAAGATTGGGCCGGCGACTGGAACGGCACCTTGGTGACCCCGCGCGGCGCGCTCCGCCTGCTGCTCACCATCCATCGCGGCGCCGACGGCGCGCTCAGCGCCGAGCTCGAGAGCCTCGACCAGGCGCCCGGCCAGAAGATCCCGGTCGCGCCGATCGCGATCGCCGACGGCCGGCTGAGCTTCTCAATTCCCGCGATCCGCGCCAGCTACGAGGGCGTCTGGAACGCGGCGACGCAGCGTTTTGCCGGCACCTTCACCCAGGGCATGGGGATGCAGCTCGATTTCGCCCGCGGCGCCGGCGAGGCGCGGCCGACGCTCACCGGCCTCGACGGCATCTGGGATGCCGCGATCGTGCGCAACGGCGCGCGGCTGCCGTTCGTCCTCCACGTCACGACCAATGCGGCCGGCACGATCGCCTCGCTCGATTCCCCGGCCCTGCTCGCCTACGGCCTGCCGGTCACCGAGCTCAGGCGGGAAGGGCAGGTGCTGAGCTTCGCGGTGCCCGCCGGCGAGTCCCATTTCCGGGGCACGATCGCGGCGGACCGGATCTCCGGGATCTGGAGCCGCGTCGGCGAGGCGGACGCCGAAACCAGCTTCGTCCGCCGCGCAAACGCGGCGGCTGCGCCCCGCCGCCCGCAGCTCCCGCGGCCGCCTTTCCCCTACCGGACCGAGGAGGTGCGGATTCCCAACCCGCATGCGCCCGGCGTCACCCTGGCCGGCACCCTGACCCTGCCGCAGGGCCGCGGCCCGTTCGCCGCCGCGATCCTGATCACCGGCTCCGGCCCGCAGGACCGCGACGAGAGCCTGCTCGGCCACCGGCCGTTCCTGGTCCTCGCCGACCGTCTCACCCGTGCCGGCATCGCCGTGCTGCGTTTCGACGATCGCGGCACCGCCGCTTCGACCGGCGATTTCGCCGGTGCGACCAGCGCCGATTTCGCGACCGACGCCAATGCCGCCTTCGCCTTCCTGCGCGCCCGGCACGAGGTCGATCCGCACGCGATCGGCTTCATCGGCCACAGCGAGGGCGGGATGATCGGGCCCATCGCCGCGCGCGACAATCCGGACCTCGCCTGGCTCGTCCTGCTCGCCGGGCCGGGCGCCTCCACCCGGCATTTGCTCGACGGCCAGCGCCGCGCGGTTGCGCGATCGCAGGGCGTGACCGACGCCCAGCTCGATGCCAGCCAGCCATTGCAGAATCTGGTGCTCGACGCCGCGGCCTCGACGGACAGCGCCGAGGCGGTCACTGCGCGCCTGCGCGCCGCGCTCGCCGGCCTGGGCCTCGGCGAGGAGCAGCGGGCGCGGGTGATCCAGCAGGCAACCGATCCCTGGTTCCGCTATTTCCTGCGCTACGATCCGGCGCCGAACCTCGCCCGGCTCAGGATCCCGGTGCTCGCGATCAACGGCTCGCTCGACCAGCAAGTGATCGCCGCCGACAATCTGCCCGGCATACGCGCCGCCCTGCGCGACGATCCGGACGCGACCGTGCGCGAGCTGCCCGGCCTCAACCATCTCTTCCAGCATGCCCGCACCGGCGCGGTCGGCGAATATGCCGAGATCGAGGAGACGATGGCGCCGGAGGCGCTCGACCTGGTCGCAAGCTGGATCAATGCGCGCTTTCCGCGCCGCGCCCATCCCGGTCGAGCAGCGCCGTAAGCCTCTGCACCGACTCGGTCAGCGCCAGCACCTCCTTGCCGCGCAATTCGTCGAGCTTCTCGTGGAGCAGCTCGATCTCGAGCTCGGCCTTGACGTTGATGCGGAAATCCTCCGCCGCCTGCTGCCGGTCGACGTCCTGCTGCCGGTTCTGGCTCATCATGATGAACGGCGCCGCATAGGCGGCCTGAAAGGAGAGCGCGAGGTTGAGGAGGATGAACGGATAGGGATCCCAATGATAGATCCAGGCCGTGATGTTGAGCGTGATCCACAAGGCCAGGATCGTCGTCTGGGCGATGATGAACGGCCAGGACCCCATCGTCGCCGCGACCCCGTCGGCGATCCGCTGGCCGGCGGTCAGCTCCGCGCTGCGCAGCCCCTCGCTGCGGCGCTTGCGGCGGGCCTCGCGCAGCTTCCGCAGCAGCTC
>JAFAZM010000231.1 GCA_019239785.1 Sphingomonadaceae bacterium | reverse complement strand
GATCCGGCTTCCAGGGACCTGACGCGGGTCGGCAAACGCAGGGTCTTCGAAGCCGGCCTGGCGGGGCTCGTTACCGCCGGTGAATACACGACGAAGCAGCTGAAGAGCTCGGCCGACGATATCATCCAAACCGAGATCGATCTGGGGAACCTTGAGGGAAAGATCCCCGAGGGGCTGGTCGATAAATATCTGGTCTTCGACGACCGCCACTTTGTCGATGGACTCCCCGGATATTATCGGAGTTTCCCCAACTCTGTGGACTGGCAACCCTTTGTGTACGCCTATCAGCACCTCGACGACCTGGCGAGGGTGATCGCGGGGCTGGGCAGGGCGTATCTGGCGTCGCCGACCGGTCCGGCAGCCTGGAGTGCGAGACAGTATCGCGACGAACAATCGAAGATTGCCAGAGACTGCGAGAGCTGGCTGTCGACCAACGCCTTCCTGTTTGCGGGCCAGTCGGTGGCCCCTATCGTGCTGGCGCTGATGCTCGCGCTCGATGAGCTTGCCGGCGGGATCGAAGACCCGGTCACGCTGACTCTGACCGACCAGAGCGATCCCACGAAGCCCAAGGCCATGGTGATCTGATCGGAGCTTGCGCGAGCTGGAGGGGTAAGATCGGCGCGGGCGGGCGGAATGTGCATCCATTCCGTCCCCGCCTCGTTCTTGCGGCACGATTTCACCAGCCGACGGAGACGCGCAGATGGCGGATATCAGCCAGGTCAAAGAGCATATGGAAGTGGTCGGCGCCGACGGGGCGCATGTCGGCATGGTCGACAAGGTGGCCGGCTCGAGGATCAAGCTGACCAGGCCGGACAGCGGCTCGCATTCCGGGCACCATCATTATGTCTCCGCAGGGCTGATCGCCGCCGTCGAAGGGAACCAGGTCCGCCTGTCCGCGAGCGGCGCCAACGCCGCCTTGCTCGAGGAGGAGCAGGACGGCTCCGCACTCGGCGAGCAAAGCGTCTTCACCTGGCGCACCATCGGCATCGGCGCCGCCGCCGCCGCCGTGGCGGTGGGCGCCGCCGCCTTCGCCTGGACCCGCAAGGGCGGCGGGGAGGAGTAAAGGTTCCGGCGTCGCCCCAGCGCAGGCTGGGGCCCATGCTGAGTCGGGTCGAGCGCCGGCGGCCTTAAGGCGAAGATTCAGCATGGATGCGAGCCTTCGCTGGCATGACGATGGGTGCTCGGCTGCGAGCCACCCGTCGCCCCAGCGCAGGCTGGGGCCCATGCTGAATCCGTGTCATAATCGAGGCATGCGGGGTGGCTGGGTCTACATCATGACCAACGCGCCATATGGCACGCTCTACATCGGCGTGACGGCGAACCTGCCCGCTCGCATTCTCCAGCACCAGGCCGGCAAGGGATCTGCATTCTGCCGCGAGCACGGCCTCACCCGACTGGTCTACTGCGAGCCGTACGAGCGGATCGATGACGCAATCCGGCGCGAAAAGGCGATCAAGGCCTGGCAGCGGCGGTGGAAGACGAAGCTGATCGAAGAGACCAACCCTGGCTGGGAAGATTTGTCGAAGCATCTGCTCGAGGCGAGCTTCTGAGCGTATCCGGCCAAAGCCGCGCGTCCAGTTCGAATCAGCATGGGCCCCAGCCTTCGCTGGGGCGACGGGAAGGCGCATCGCAGCGAGGAAGGTCCGCTCAATCCTCCGCCGGGGGCAGCGCCGCTTCCGGCTCGACGATGAGACAGGTGCCGTCGACGCCGGTGACGCGGACGCGGGTGCCGGCGTCGCAATTGGGGCCGCGGGCGTTCCAGACGCTGTCGCCGACGCGGACGCGGCCCTCGCCATGCTCGATCGCGCCGACCACGGTCACCGTGCGGCCCTTGAGGCGGGCGGCGCGGTCGTTGAGCAAGGGATCGCTGGTCGGCACGGGGGCTGAAGCGTAGGCGCGGCGGCCGCCGTAGAGGGCGGCGATCGAGAACAAGGCGAAGAGCGCGATCTGGAAAGGCAGGGGGACGCCGGTGACGAGCGTGACCAGGCCAGTCGCCGCCGCCGCGACGGCGAACCAGATCAGGAAGACGCCGGGCACGACCAGCTCGGCGATGGCGAGCAGAGCGGCGACGCTCAGCCACGCCCATTGGGGGTCGATGTCGAAGCCGTTCACTTCTGACCCTCGAAGGGTCCGGACCTTTTGGCCGGCGGCGGCGCGGCCTCGGGCGCCGCGGTGCTGCCGAACGCGCCCTTGGCGAGCTCGCCGATGCCGCCCAGCGTGCCGATCAGCTGGGTCGCCTCGACCGGGAACAGGATCGTCTTGGCGTTGGGCGAGCGCGCGAACATGCCGACCGCCTCGACATATTTCTGGGCGATGAAATAATTGATTGCCTGGCCCGAGCCCTTCTCGATCGCGTCGGAGACGAGCTGGGTGGCGGTCGCCTCGGCCTGGGCGGCGCGCTCGCGCGCCTCGGCGGAGCGGAACGCCGCCTCGCGCGTGCCTTCCGCCGACAGGATCGCCGACTGCTTCTCGCCCTCCGCCTTGAGGATCGCCGAGGCGCGCAGGCCTTCCGCCTCCAGGATCACGGCGCGCTTCTCGCGTTCCGCCTTCATCTGCCGGCCCATCGCGTTGACGATGTCGGCCGGCGGGCGGATGTCGCGGACCTCGACGCGGGTGATCTTGACGCCCCACGCCTCGGTCGCCTGGTCGACAACGGAGAGCAAGCGGGCGTTGATCTCGTCGCGCTTCGACAGCGTCTCGTCGAGGTCCATCGAGCCCATCACGGTGCGAAGGTTGGTGGTGGAGAGCTGCAGGATGGCGAGGTAGAGGTCGCTGACCTCGTAGGCGGCCTTGGCGGCGTCCAGCACCTGGAAGAAGACGACGCCGTCCACCGCCACCATCGCATTGTCCTTGGTGATGATCTCCTGGCCGGGGATGTCGAGGACCTGCTCCATCATGTTGACCTTGCGGCCGACGCGGTAGAAAAACGGCAGGAAATAGTTGAAGCCGGGGCGCGCGACCGTGGTGAAACGGCCGAAATGCTCGATCGTGTAGTGATAGCCTTGCCGGACGATCTTCACGCCGGAAATGAGGACCAGCAACACCAAGGCCGCGATCAGCGAAATC
>JAFAZM010000091.1 GCA_019239785.1 Sphingomonadaceae bacterium | reverse complement strand
ACGGTCGCGCCCTGCCCGTCCGCGCCGACCTCGTCCGGATCGGCGGCGATATATTGCATGTCGAGCGCCTCGACCCGCGCCGGCACGCCGACGATCTGGCTCACCGCCTTGAACGCGGCGTCGAGCGCGCCCGGCGCCGAGGCGAGGTCGCAGACCCGCCCGCGTCGGCCGTGGTTCAGCTCCACCCGCGCCACCGGCCAGGCCTCGACCGTCACCGGCGCGCGGATCTCGACCTTGGCGAGGCTCCAGACCTTCTCCGCGCCGCCGCCCTCGATCCCGGCGAGCAGGGCGACCAGCCGCGCCGTGTCGACGATGCCGACCTCGTCCGCCACCTCCTTGAAGGCGCGGAAGGCGCGGTCGAGCGCCTCCCCTTCCAGCACATGCCCGAGCGCCAGCGCGCGGGCGGCGAGCGCGTGGCGCCCGCTATGCTTGCCAAGCACGATCCCGTCGGTGGCAAGCCCGATATCTTCCGGTTTCATGATCTCGTAGGTTTCCCGATTCTGCAGCACGCCATGCTGGTGGATGCCCGCTTCGTGGGCGAAGGCATTGGCGCCGACGATCGCCTTGTTCCGCGGCGGCGGCACGTTGGTGATCTGGGCGAGGGTCCGGCTGGCGGCCATGATCCTGGTGGTGTCGACGCCGGTGGAGACGCCGAAAAAGTCGGAGCGGGTCTTCAGCGCCATGACGACATCCTCGAGCGCGCAATTGCCCGCCCTTTCACCGATGCCGTTCACGGCGCATTCTACCTGCCGCGCCCCGCCGCGTACCGCGGCCAGCGAGTTGGCGACCGCCATGCCGAGATCGTCGTGGCAATGGGTCGAGAAGACCACCTCCGGCCCCCGCGCGACCGTCTCGGCCAGATGGCGGAACAGATCGTATATCTCCTCGGGCGTGGTGTAGCCGACCGTGTCCGGCACGTTCAAAGTCGTCGCCCCCGCCGCGGCGGCGGCGGACAGGCACTCGACCAGGAAGTCGCGCTCGGTGCGGATCGCATCCTCGGCCGAGAATTCGACGTCCTCGGCCAGCTCGCGGGCATAGGAAACGCTGTCCCGGATCGCCGCCAGCACCTGGCCGCGGTCCATCTGCAGCTTGGCCTCGCGATGGATCGGGCTGGTGCCGAGGAAGACATGGATGCGCTTCCGGGGCGCGGCCTGCAGCGACATCGCCGCCGCGAGGATGTCCCCGCGCGTCGCCCGGGCGAGCGAGCAGATCACAGGCCCCTCCACCTCGCGCGCGATCGCCTCGAGCGCGCGGAAGTCGCCCGGCGAGGCGGCGGCGAAGCCGGCCTCGATCACATCGACGTTCAGCGCCGCCAGCGCCCGCGCCATCTTGAGCTTGCCGGCCTCGGTCATCGAGAAGCCGGGCGCCTGCTCGCCGTCGCGCAGGGTGGTGTCGAAGATGCGAATCTGGCTCATGCCGCTTTGTCCCGAATGAAAGAGGTGGTTTCCTGATGCACCCGGCCGACGCCGTGCAGCCGGCCGAGCTGGCGCGCGAGCGTCTCGACGGAGCGGCCGGGGCCGCGCGGCTCGACGGTGAGCGCAAGCGTGGCGCGCCGGCCGCAGGGCAATTCCGCCATCACGGTCCGACGCAGGATGAAGCCGCGCCGCTCGACCACGCCGAGCATCCGCACCAAAGCGCCCTCCTCGGCCAGATATTCGACGACCAGGCGTTCCGTGGTCATGGCGGCGGCGGTCATGGCTGCTTCTCCATCATCTCGATGTTCGACTTGTTGGGCGGCACCAAAGGCCAGACATTCTCGCGCGGATCGATGCGGGCATGGCAGAGGATCGGCCCGTCCGTGCGCAGCAGCCGTTCGATCGCGCCCGGCACCTCGGCGCGATAGTCGATCGTGAACGCCTCGATCCCGAAGGCGCGCGCGACCTCGGCGAAGTCCGGATTGTCGGACAGGTCGATCTCCGAGAAATTCTCGTTGAAGAACAATTCCTGCCACTGGCGAACCATGCCGAGCTGGCTGTTGTCGAGCAGCAGGATCTTCAGCGGCAACCGGTAGCGGCGGATCGTCGCCAGCTCCTGGATGTTCATCATGATCGAGCCGTCGCCGCTCACCGTCACCACGGTCGCGGTCGGGTCCGCCAGCAGCGCGCCGATCCCGGCCGGCACGCCGTAGCCCATCGTACCGAGACCCGCGCTGGTCAGGTGTGCCTGCGGCCGGCTGAACCGGCAGTGCTGGGCGACCCACATCTGGTGCTGGCCGACGTCGCAGGTGACGATCAGCTCGTCGCCCGCCGCCTCCGACAGCGCCTTCAGCATCGCCGGCGCGTAGATGCCGGTGCCGGGCGCGTCGTAGGGCGGCGCCCAGCGCTTCGCATAGTCGGCGCAGCGCGCCCGCCAGGCGGCGATGTCCGCCGGCACCGCATCGAGCCGGTCCAGCACCTTGTTCAGATCGCCGGCGATGCCGACGTCCGCCTGCTTCAATTTGCCGATCTCGGCCGGGTCGCCGTCGACATGGATGATCCGGGCGCGCGGCGCGAACGTGTCGATCTTGCCGGTCGCGCGGTCGTCGAAGCGGGCGCCGACGCAGATCAGCAAATCACATTCGTCGATCGCGGTGTTCGCCGCTCGGCTGCCGTGCATGCCCATCATGCCCAGGAAGCCCTCGGCATCGGTCGGCAGGCTCCCAAGCCCCTTCAGGGTCGAAACCGAGGGGATGCGGGTGCGCCGCGCGAACGCGCGCAGCGCACCCTCGGCACGGGCAATGGGGACACCCCCGCCGAAATAGAGGATCGGGGTCCTGGCCGCCGCGATCAGCGCGTTGGCGCGCGCGATCGCGTCGCCGTCCGGCGCCGGCAGCTCGAACAAAGGCGTCTCGACATTGCTCGCGACCGTGGCGGCCTGCACCGTCACGTCCTTGGGCAGATCGATCAGGACCGGGCCGGGCCGGCCCGAGCGGGCCAAAGCGAACGCTTCCGCGAAAATATGCGGGATTTCCGCGGGGTCGCGCACCACGTAGGAGTGCTTCACGATCGGCAAAGTGATCCCGAAAATGTCGACCTCCTGGAAGGCGTCGGTGCCCATCAACGGCGTGCCGACCTGGCCGGTGATCGCGACCATCGGCACGCTGTCCAGGAAGGCGTTGGCGATGCCGGTGACGAGGTTGGTCGCGCCGGGCCCGGAGGTGGCGAGACAGACGCCCGGCTCGCCGGTGACCCTGCCATAGGCATCGGCGGCGAGCGCCGCGCCCTGCTCGTGCCGGACCAGGATATGCCGCAGCCGCGAGCCGACCAGGGCATCGTAGACCGGCATGATCGCGCCGCCCGGATAGCCGAAGATATGGCGCACGCCCTCGCGCTCCAGGGCCTCGACGACCATGCGCGCGCCGGTCTTCGGCGCGACGGCCGGGGCCGGGGCATCTGCAAAGGCGGGGCGGGGGGCGATTGCGGCAGTCATCGCGCTGAACTCCCCCTCTCCCCGGCGGGGAGAGGGCTGGGGTGAGGGGGCTCGACGTTGGGAGCGAACTCTCGGACTCCGAACCCCCTCACCCAACCCTCTCCCCCCTGGGGAGAGGGCTTAAGGCGCCGAATGCCGCTCGCAATGACGACTGATGGGATGGACGAACACATCATCACTAAGCCGCCTTCGTCTCCGGCTTGGTCTGCAGCCAGGCCATGTGGGTGCGCAGGCGGGCGCCGACCTTCTCGATCGGCTGGGCCAGATCGGCCTCGTACATCGCCCGGTAATTGGGCTTGCCGGCCCTGTTCTCCTCGATCCACTGGCGGGCGAAGGCGCCCGAGCGGATGTCGGCCAGCACATCCTGCATCCGCGCCCGCGTCTCGCCGTCGATCACCCGCGGGCCGGAGACGAAGTCGCCATATTTTGCGGTCTCCGAGACGAAGTGGAGCATCTTGGCGAACCCGCCTTCGTACATCAGGTCGACGATCAGCTTGAGCTCGTGCAGGCATTCGAAATAGGCGACCTCCGGCTTGTAGCCGGCCGCGACCAAAGTCTCGAAGCCGGCGACGACCAGCTCGCTGGCGCCGCCGCAGAGCACCGCCTGCTCGCCGAACAGGTCGGTCTCGGTCTCTTCCCGGAAGCTGGTTTCGATCGCGCCGGCGGTGGCGCCGCCGATGCCGGCGCAATAAGCCATCGCCTTGGCGCGCGCCGATCCGCTCGCATCCTGGTGGACCGCGAAGAGGCAGGGCACGCCGCGGCCGATCTCATATTCGCGGCGGACGAGGTCGCCCGGCCCCTTGGGCGCGACCAGCACCACGTCGACGTCGGCGCGCGGCGCCACCTCGCCGTAGAGCACGGAGAAGCCGTGCGCGACCAGGAGGGCGTCGCCGGGCGACAGGTTTGGCGCGATCTCCGCCTCGTAGACGGCGCGATGGCTCATGTCCGGGGTCAGCAAAGCGACGAGCTGCGCGTCCTTCGCCGCCTCGCCGGGCGACATGGTGCGGAAGCCGTCCGCCTTCGCCCGCCGCTCCGCCTCGCCGCCGGCGCGCGCGCCGACCACCACCTGATGGCCACTGTCGCGCAGGTTCCGCGCATGCGCCCTGCCCTGGCTGCCATAGCCGATCACCGCGATCGTCGCGCCCGCAAGCGCGGCCGGGTCCACATCGGCATTGGTGAAGATATTTTCCATCGGGCAGTTTCCTTTCGCGCAAAAGAAAACCCCCGCTCCGGGAGGGGAGCGGGGGCTTGGGTTCTTCGGTCCTGTTTCGACCTTGTACCTAGCCGGGCACTCCCCCCGTGAAGGCGGTAATAAGAAGGACGAGTACGAGCAGGAGCGCGGCGGCCGGAAGGGCCACCGGGCGGATGTTCAGGCTGATGGCATTCGCCAGCTGCACGTCGCACG
The DNA here is from genome assembly GCA_019239785.1 of Sphingomonadaceae bacterium. GTDB lineage: Bacteria > Pseudomonadota > Alphaproteobacteria > Sphingomonadales > Sphingomonadaceae > Allosphingosinicella. Next base: position 12,074 of record JAFAZM010000091.1, on the reverse strand, counting down.
CTCCAAGAATTGCGTTGCCCCTAAGGATATGGATAAGCGCGCCGGAAGCAAGCGCGAAATATTCACATTCTTCGAGACCCTTCCAATCGGTAAGCAAAACCGCTTAACAAATCGTTGCCGTCCCATAGCGCGGCGTGCGCTCCACCAGGCCCACACCCGCTCATCCTGAGTAGCCATTGAGCTTGTCGAAACGGCGTATCGAAGGACCAACTGGTTCTGAAGAGGGTCCTTCGATACGGGCCTTCGCCAGGCTCAGTCCCTACTCAGGATGAGCGGGTGGGCATGGCGCTCGATGCTCAGGAATGTTGAGGAAAAAGCCAAATGAATCCAGACCATTTGCCGTCCCGCGATCTGGTCGAAGGCGCCGCCCGCGCGCCGGCCCGGGCGATGCTGCGCGCCGCCGGCATGGACGATGCGGCGCTCGCCAGGCCGATGGTCGCGATCGTCAACAGCTGGTCGACGGTCACCCCCTGCAACATCCACCTGCGCGCCCTGGCCGACCATGCGCGGCGCGGCATCGAGGCGGCCGGCGGCACCGCGGTGGACTTCAACACGATCGTCGTCACCGACGGCATCGTGATGGGCACGAAGGGGATGCGCGCCTCCCTGATGAGCCGTGAGGTGATCGCGGACAGCGCCGAGCTCGCGGTGCGCGGGCACCTGCTCGATGGCGTCCTCTTCCTGGTCGGCTGCGACAAGACGATCCCGGCCGCGGCGATGGCGGCGGCGCGGCTCGATCTGCCGAGCGTGATCCTCTACGGCGGCTCGATCATGCCCGGCCATGTCCGTGGCAAGGCGATCACCATCCAGGACGTGTTCGAGGCGGTCGGCGCGCACAGCGCCGGCACGATCGACGACGCGGAGCTGAAGGAGGTCGAGGTCGCCGCCTGCCCCGGCGCCGGCGCCTGCGGGGGCCAGTTCACCGCCAACACGATGGCGCTGGCGATGACCTTCATGGGCCTTTCGCCGATGGGGCTCAACGATTTGCCCGCGGTCCATCCCGGCAAGGGCAAGGCGGCGGAGGAGGCCGGGCGGATCCTGGTCGAGGCGGTCCGCGCCGGCCGCAACGCGCGCAGCCTGATCACGCCGAAGAGCCTCAGGAACGCCGCCGTCGCCGGCACCGCCACCGCGGGCTCGACCAACCTCGTCCTGCACCTGCTCGCCATCGCGCGCGAGGCCGGCATCCCGGAGAGCGACTTCAACATCGATCTGTTCGACGAGGTTTCCCGCGCCACCCCGGTGATCGCGGACCTGAAGCCCGGCGGCCGCTTCATGGCGCCGGACATGGCCGCGGCCGGCGGCTCCCCCCTGCTCGGCCGCCGGCTGATGGAGGCCGGCCTGATCGAGGATATCGACACGGTGACCGGCGAGACGCTCTTCGCCGCGTTCGGCGACGCGCCCGAGGCGGCGGGCCAGGAGGTGATCGTCACTGCCGCAGCGCCGATCAAGGAACGGGGCGGCTTCGGCATCTGCTACGGCAATGTCGCGCCGGAGGGCTGCGTGGTGAAGCTCGCCGGCCACGGCAAGCTCCGCTTCGAAGGCCCGGCCAAAGTCTATGAGGGCGAGGAGGATGCGTTCGACGCCGTCACCCACGGCGAGATCGAGGCCGGCGACGTCGTGATCATCCGCGGCGAAGGCCCGGTCGGCGGCCCCGGCATGCGCGAGATGCTCGGCGTCACCGCCGCCATCCAGGGCCGCGGCCTCGGCGACAGCGTGGCGCTGGTCACCGACGGGCGGTTCTCCGGCGCGACCTATGGGTTCATGGTTGGGCATATCTCGCCCGAGGCCGCGCGCGGCGGGCCGATCGGGTTGCTGCGGACGGGGGACCGGATCGTGATCGATGTCGAGGCGCGGGTGATCGAGACGGACGCGGATCTGGCAGGGCGGGCACCTTACCCCGCGCCGGCGCGCGAAGATGTGATCGGGGCCTACGCGAAATATGCGCGGTTGGTGGGGTCGGCTTCGCATGGGGCAGTGACTAGCGGGTTATAATGCCCCGCTTCGAGCAGCCATTCAAAATAGCCTTATTGCCATTCCGTTTCCAATGCCACGTGCGCCCTCCTCGCATGCCGCTCGCCAGCACTGCTTGGTCCGCGCCAGGTAGGGAATCACGGAGCATCGGGAAATGTTGCGCGGATGCGGTTAATGAGACGCTCTCTCAAGTCCGCCTCATCACTCCATGCTATATGATTGAATTGCCGCGTATCGAAATGCACATCATTGATCTGATCGGCTCGCACTGACCAAATTACTGGAATATTGATTCCCTGTGCGAACCCTGCCTCGTAATAGACCCCACCGCGGGGTATGCTGTGTCGTTCCCCCGCGACATCAATATGACCGCAGGTAAAATCCGCGACAATGAATCGGGAGCGCCTGATCTCGGCGATAATAGCGTCGTCGATCTTGTTGTTATGTTCAATACGATCAATGCGAACCGGCCGAAATCCCGTCTGAATGATCGCGGGCTCGATCGCATCCTCATAAGCCGCGTTCGTCTCCCCACTAAACCACATGGCAACGAACGCTTGGTTTGTCGCTATCGCGCCCTTTCGGAGAGCTTCCATCCGCTCGAAGCCGTTAGCACTAAGAGAAAAATTCCCGTTATCCGACCTCAGATAATTGAGATCCTCCAGTAGACCGCGCACCCCGCTCAGCTCTCTGTCCGAATGGGCTTCAATCCAAGCCAAGGCGCCTTGTCTATCTCGTTCAGTCTCAGGAGTTCGGGTGTGCGCTCCAAGCCATGAGAGACGCGCTCCCGGTCGTAAGTTTAACGTTGCAAGGAACTGCAAAAGGCGATCAGGTTTTTGGCTGGTCGGCATCTCTGGAAACTGCGGGAGGCGCCTTTCGAGGACGTCACTGTCAATGACGGGGGGATCGCCGCTAAGCACTCGATTCTGGTCAACAATCCACGTCGTAAGTCGGGCTTTGAAGCTGGCGTCAAGCCCGGATAAGCGGCCCAAGGCCGAACCCGTGACGCAATATCTCCCGCCAGCTCTGTCGCTAATCACAGCACGCCCACCATCCCCCCAAACGACGATGCTTTTGGCTGGCTCTCCCCAGAGCGGATCCGCCTCGTTCATTCGGTCCTCCTTCGATGCAAGGGCAAACGCAAGATGGCAATCTCGTCATTCCTTTGCCCTTCCCGTCACGGACATTCTGCGTGGAAGCGCAGCTCTGGTACCGGGTGCGCGTACCCGCCGGGCTCCAGCGGGTCTCATGGGGTGAGCAAGCGCGCCGTTTTTCCCTTCCCGCCAAACAGGCAAGAAAACAGTGAAGGCTCTCAGGAGTGCGGCGAGGCCGAGCAACATCGCTAGGATGATCTGTGCCGCCCCATTGAAATGCATGTCCACTGGTCGTTCCTCGCTGCCTAGCCTCTCGGCCATTGGAGCGATCCACTTCGGGTCCGAGCCCTTAGCGAAATCAGCGGACTCCTAAACATCAGATTTCCTATGAAGAGCAACAGCAAAAAATCTGTCACAAATAAATTAATTCGTTGACATAGAAAAATCGGCAGAACTCCGTCATTTTCAATAAATTAAAATACATATCAATAAGTTACGAGGGTACGGAGGCGCTCGAATAGACGCGAATCGCAGGAAATCCTAGGCTTTTCATGTGGTGCAGGGAAAACGTGACCGATTCGTCCCCGTCCGATGGATTTCCTATTAAAAACAATGCTTTAGCGAGCGCATCTTATTCCGAAGACACATTCCGATCTGTGGCAAAGCCAAGTGCAAAATACACGGCCAGTTTACCCATCCCGCCTCGGCCTAAGTTCGCGCGAACATGGCGCGAGGCCGCATCCAATCCGTGCTACCGAAGGGGCGGCCTCGGCGATCATTGAAGGGGATTGGTAACTCGAATCGTAATACCTATTCGCGCCTAACGCTCACCGACACATCGGTCAGCGTCAGAGGAAGCCTAGCCACCTGAATTCCATCGCTAACAAGGAGTACGAGCGATACGTCGGTTCTCGACGAGTCCATCACGGTCGCGAGGCAATCTTCACTTAGATTCGTCGTCAGATCGACGGTGCCGTGAGGGCGAATGAGCGAAAAAGACTGTGGATCAAACATGTTCGTGTACAGGGTCGCGGTGAGCCCTCGCGTATTGAACTGGTTACCGCTGCAGTTGCCGATCGATAAGCTCTCCGCCAGCACCACCGCATAGACCGGATCGGGTCCGGAGTTTTCTACTCGGAGATTCGGTGTCGCGACGTATAAAAATCCCGAGTACATACAGTTGCTGCATTTGGGATAGATGGCGACGGAACCACGAACCAATCTGACGAAGGCGAAGCCGGCAGGGGTTTGAGGCGCAGACATCCTTGGAGCAGTGCTGGTTTGAGAGTCAGTAACCGGCAATGCGGTGTTCGATTGCATCACATAGCTGCTGCCGTCGGCGCCATTTCTTGCGGTTGAGGCCGGCGGTTCCGCAGACGCTTGGGTGTTGCTTCCTGCCGTCTCCTCGTTGGTGGGTTTTGTCCCGGTCGTCACAGGCGGTGGAAACCGAGTCTCCTTGCCATTTGAAATCCCAGGCTTGTAAATGATTGCGAGTATGGCGATGGCGGAGAGGCAGCCGATGGCCAACAGCGTAATTCTCGTGAAACGTTTGCGGTGGGTCGTATCTTTGTCCCCGGCAAAAACTTGAAGCAGCGCGCCAAAGACCGTGACGACGACAGAAATCCCGGTAAGAAGCCAAAAGGGTCCGTCGTTGGTCACGTCGCCCTCCCCCGCCGGCCGCCAATAAAGGAATTTCCACAAATCCGAAACGGGGGGATCTGAAAACCGGATCGCGAATTACAGTGCTACATCCAATCATGTTGCCAGGCAGCCGTTCCGCTTGATACCCACATCACAGCAAAAGCGGGACAAAGATCATGACGGCGGGATTGAAAGCGCGCCTGCTAGGACTGGTCCTGCTCGCCATCGGCGTGGGCTTTGCCTGGTTCTTCGCATGGCGGCCATTGGCTGACGCTCAGGCCGGGGTGCAGCAGATCTCCTTCCCGACCAAGGTCTTCTTCGTCACGCCTTTGGCAATCGTCTTCGGCCTTGCCCTGCTGATCGGCGGCGCGCCGGCCCACGCGCTGATCGGGGGGCCGCCGCGGACCCGCCAGCAGCATCTGCTCGTCTGGCCTTTGTTCGCCGCCGCCCTCGCCTTGGGCGGGCTCGCTTATTACTGGTATGAGGCAAAGCTCCACGCGCTCGGCTATCTCGGGAGCTGAATGTGATGCGCCAGAGCCTTCTGCTTGCGATCGCGGCGGGGACGCTCGCCCTGACGGGCTGCAACCGTTCCGCGCCGCCGGCCGCGACGTCGCAGCAGTCCGCCAACCTTGCCGCGCCACCGGCGCAGCCGGCGGCTGCGGCGGCGCCTGCCCAAGGCCCTGCCGGCAACGCCGCCGCGGCCAACGGCCTGTGGGGCGTCGCCGAAGCGGAGGACGAGGCGTCGCATCGCGGCGTGGATTTCATCGCCTTCAACCGCACCGGGCGCACTGTCACCGCGCTCTCGCTCAGGCCCGACGAAGGGCCGCTCGAGCCCGGCGCGCCGGAGGATCCGTGGAGCGCCAACGTCCTTGCCCAGGCCGAGCTGCCCGACGGGCAGCGCGCCGCCGCGCATTATGAATCGGACGTGGAATTGTGCCGCTGGCAGCTGCGCGCGACCTTCGCCGACCGCAAGACGCGCGACTATCCGAGCGTGAACCTCTGCGACACGATCCGCGTCGATCTGCGCTGAGCCATGCGCTGCTGCCTGCGGGCTGATCCGCTCAGCCTGAGCGGGGGCTGAGCCTGGCGAAGGATCAACAGGTCAGACCCAGCCTGGTCAGGCGACCCACAGGGCCGTGGCACCTGTCGCGCGCCAGCGTCCGTCCCTCCCCCGCTCCATGTGAACCCACGTCTCGCCGCCATCGAGTCCGCCGCGTCCGTTGCCCGCCACCAGGACCGCGTGCGCGCCGTCCGCGCTCACGGCCGGCAGCGAGATCGTCACGACTCTGGCGCGGTAATAGCCGCGGCGAAGATGGCGGGCCCAAGCCACAACCCGGTTGCCGAAGCGGACGCCACGTCTGGTCAGGAGGCCGCGGACGGATGCGCAGCCGCGCACGGCGTTGGAGCCGATTGGCAACGCCTCCGCCAGGCCCGGCGGCGGCGGAGGCGTGGGGCTCAAGCCGTCGATGGATCCCCAATGCTCGGGATATCGGTCAGGGATGAACGGGACGACCCCTTCCGTCGAAAAGACCGATCGCCGCCACCGCGGTTCGCTCAACAGGTTCTCGACATAGGCCAGCGCGATCCGGCACCTCAGGTCGGCAGCCCGACCGCCGGCCGCCGCCTCCGCCCGCGCGGAGCCCGTGGCGGCCGCGGCCGCCAGAAGAAGCGCAAGTTTCACGTCACCACTCTCGCCGGATGCAGTTTCCGATTTCAATCGCAATTGCGGTGTCGCCGTATCGATCGGCAGCTCGCGCCGGCTGCAGCAGAGCCGGCGCCCGTGTCCTTTGTCACATACGGACCGGAATTGAGCATGTAGCAGGTCTGTAATAGTGTCAGCCCGGGGAGGATCATCATATGCCGTCCGACAGCGACCGCGACGACCTGCTTAACTGGGATGACAAGAACCGCTTCCAAAAGCTTTTCACCGCTCAAGCCGTTCGATCTTACCTTTTCCTGAGCCTCGGCATGGGCGTCATCGCCTTCTCGCTGCCGATCATGCTCGTCGCTGTCGGCGGCTATGACGGGAATTATTCGATTTCTTTTTTCTATCATCATGTCGGCGATCTCTGCCGGAACATCCTGGTGGGGAGCCTCTGTGCGACCGGGGCTTTCCTCTTTCTGTTCCACGGGCTTTCGAAGACTGAGAACTGGATTCTCAACCTGGCCGGCATCGCGGCCGTCTCGATCGCACTGAACCCGATGGGTGAGCAGTGCCCGACTCATCCTGTCGGCGGCATCGGCATTCACGCCGCGAGCGCCATCCTGTTTTTCACCTGCCTCGCCGTCGTCGCGGTCTTCTTCGCGAAAGGCCGGATTCACCACATCAAAGACCGAACCATAAGGCGTCGCTTCGTTATCGCCTACAACGCCGCCGGCTTTGCGATGATCGCCATGCCGGTCGCCATCTTCATCGGTCATTGGCTCGGCAACAGGGGCTGCGAGAACCATTGGATCTTTTGGATCGAATGCGCCGGGATCTGGGCCTTCTCCTTCTTCTGGTTCGTGAAGACCTACGAATATCGGTACGTACTCGGCGTGAAATAGCCGGAGAAGAATGAGGGGCTTCGCGCCGTCCTACTCGCTGAAGAATCTGACGCTGGTGAACGGCAGGCTCGTCAACAAGCCCTGGTGCGGCTCATGGGATGGCGCCGGATTCTCCTTCTCCCGCTCGCGGGAGAAGGAGGGGCCCGCCGCGAAGCGGTGGGAGGATGAGGGTCTTGTTCTCGTTTGCGGCCCTGTTGCTCCGGCAACGCCGTGCGAAGAAACAAGAAGAAGACCCTCACCCTGCCTGCATCGGGTGAATGTCGCCCCGCGACATTCAGGCTGTGCCGGGGGCACAGCCGACCCGTTGCACCCGCAAGCGGGAGAGGGGGAGTAAAGCGACGCTCGATGTCGATACCGCGAGGCTATTTGTTATGATCGCTCTCACCCTCGCCGCGCTGCTGCTGACCGGTCCACAGAGCGCGCGCCCCGCCGCGCCGCCGCAGCTCGCCCCGGAGATCCAAGAGGATCTGCGGCTGCGCGCCCGGCTCGGCGTGCACGAGCTGGCCAGCGCCTGGACGATCTACGTGCACAGCGAGGCCGCGCATCATCTGACCGAACATTATGCGCTGGTCGCGACCCGGGGCGCGGACGGACGCTGGACGTTGATTTCGATCGGCGAGGAAAGCTCCGGGCTCCTGCAGGTGCCGACGCGAGCGCTTCCGGAGGAAAGGCGGGTCCTCGGCGCCGGCGACAGCCAGGATCTCGGCCGGCTGCTCCGCTGGCCCGCTCTGTACCGTCAGCCCAATCCTCGCGAGCGCGAGGTGGGAGTCGGCGCGGCCTTCCACACCATGGAGATCGTGACGCCGCGAGGCCATGCCGTGTTTCGATGGGCGGGCCGGCTGCGCGGCTGGGCCGGCGCGGTCGCCGACATGATCATGGGCAGGGACTAGCAAGGCAAGGCGAGGACAAGACGATTCTCGCCCCGGCCGGCCGGTCTCGACTCAATCCTCCTCGATCTGCGAAGCTATGGCCATCCCATTTTGTCTGAGTTAATAGTTCGCCACTCACAGACATGGGAGGCGATTGTGGACGCGTTGACCTCGATGGGCGGCGCCGCCAGGCTGCTCCGGCGCGCCGCGATCGGCGCAGCCGCGATCGCCGCATCGCTCGCTCTGGCCGCCCCGGCCCCGGCGCAGAACGACGCGATGACCCCGATCGCGATCCCGAGCCAGCCCGGCGCGGTTCCGCTCGGCACCGGGCCGCTGCCCGGCGCGACCTTGCCCGAAAGCTGGCACCGTCAATATGGCAGCGCCTTCGCGCGCAACGTCACCGTCGCGACGCTCACCCCGTTCCTTCCGGATCCGGCCAATGCCACCGGGGCGGCGGTGATCGTCGCGCCCGGCGGCGGTTTCCGCACCCTGTCGATGGAGAATGAGGGCTGGAACGTCGCCCGCGCGCTCGCCGCGCACGGCGTCGCCGCCTTCGTGCTCAAATATCGACTGAACCCGACGCCGGCGGACATGGGCGAATTCGCGCGCGCGATGCGCGACATGTTCTCGGGCACGGCGCGCCCGCCGCGGAGCACGCCGGAGGAGGCGACGGCCCGCCTTGCCCCGCAGCTCGCCGACGCGCGCGCCGCCTTCGCGCTGGTGCGCCGGCGGGCGGCGGAATGGCGGGTCGATCCCGGCCGCATCGGCATGGTCGGCTTTTCCGCCGGGGCGATGCTGACCATGGCGACGACGCTCGCCGGCGGGGATGCGCGGCCTGCCTTCATCGGCATCATCTACGGCTCGATGGCGCCGGTGACGGTGCCGGCGGACGCACCGCCGATGTTCGTCGCGCTCGCCGCCGACGATCCCCTGTTCGGCAATGGCGGGTTCGGCCTGATCGACAGCTGGCGGACGGCCCGAAGGCCGGTCGAGCTGCACCTTTTCGAGCAGGGGGGCCACGGCTTCGGCATGTACCCGAAGGAGACCACCAGCACGGGCTGGTTCGACGAGTTCGTGAGATGGCTCGGCATGCATGGCTATCTGCGGGCCGCCCGCTGAGGGACGCGCCGTAACGACGGCCTGAATTGCCGAGGCGATTGCGGAGGCGACGAACGGCCTGCGCAATTCGTGCGCGCGCCGGGCGAGGGCAAAGCTGCAGCAGGCAGCGCGCGAAGCTGCGCAAACCGCCGCAACGCGAAACACAGCGCCGGCCGCGGCGTTCAACCGGGCCCGAAGCCGAACCATGTGGAGCCCCGTGTCCAGGATCACCAACGGCAAGAGCCTGCAGCCCCTCTCCGGCGGCGCTCCGCAAAAGATCGTGCTGCTGCTCCACGGCTACGGCTCGAACGGCGAGGATCTGATCGCGCTGGCGAGGCAGTGGCAGCATCTGCTGCCCGACGCGCTCTTCCTCGCGCCGAACGCGCCGCAGCGTTGCGGGATGGGCCGGGGTTATCAATGGTGGCCGCTCGACGCCTTCTCGCCGGCCGCGCTGGCGCGCGGCGCCGCCGCCGCCGCGCCGGCGATCGACGCGTTCCTCGACCGGAAGCTGGAGCAATATGGCTTGACCGAGGCCGATGCCGCTTTGGTCGGCTTCAGCCAGGGGACGATGATGGCGCTGCATGTCGGGCTGCGGCGGCCGCGCCCGCTCGCCGGCATCCTCGGCTATTCCGGCGCGCTGACCGGCGCCGCCGCGCTCGCCGGCGAGATCCGGAGCAAGCCGCCGGTCCTGCTCATCCACGGCGCCGCCGACCAGGTCGTCCCGGTCGCCGCGCTGCACACCGCAGAGCAAGCGCTGCGCGGGCTCGGCCTCGAGGTCCGCACCCACATCTCCCGCGGCCTCGGCCACAGCGTCGATGCGGCCGGGCTTCGGCTCGGCGCCGAGTTCCTGGGGGAGGTGCTGGCGGGTTCGTCCGGGAGATAGTGGCAGCCCAAACGTCCGGGCCGCTGTCACGTCATATGACTGGAGATCGGTCTAGACGACCGATCCCACCCGCTTGCCGTCTTCGGCGACCACCTCGCAGGTCGGGCAGTCGACGCTCTCCTCGGCCGTTCGCATGGCCTCGTTGTCCGAACTCGCAAGCACGTGCTTCCGCTTGAGCAGCGCGCCGCCGAGCCTCACCACCTTGTCGATCCTGTACAGCTTCACCCCAACCCCCCAGCGCAGCGTCGCGCTTGATGCCCTGGCGGCCAGACTATCAGGAAGACCGAGGGCCGCAATAGGGCGAGACGGGATGAGGAACACCTGCCCTCCTTCTCCCCCGAGCGGGAGCGGGTGCGCTCAGGCAGTCTCAACCGCCGCCGGCTCCTCCGCCAGCGCTGCCGCAAGCGCTTCGAGCGTCGCCGGAATCCGCCTTACCCTCGCCTCCCGATCCAGGATCGCTGCAAGCGCCGGCGGCGGGGTCAGCGTCTCGCCGATGAGCGGCTCGACGACGTCGGCGAACTTGTAGGGATGCGCGGTCGCCGCGGCGATCCAGACGCGCTCGCTCTGGAGCTCGGGATCGAGCCGCTCCCACGCCTCCACCGCGGTCGCCGAATGCGGGCAGAGCACGTAGCCGCTCCGGTCATGCTCGCGCCGGATGCGGTCGCGGATCGCATCGTCGTCGACCCGCTCGACGACGAGCAGCTGCCCACGCGGCTCCGGCAGCAAGGCGAGCCGCTCGAAATTGCTCGGCGCGCCGACGTCCATCGCATTGGCGATCGTCGCCAGCGACGGCGCGGGCAGATAGGCGCCGGTGCGGTGCCAGTCGCCGAGCGTGCGGTTGGCGTTGGTGGCGGCGACGATCGGGCCGATCGGCAGGCCGAGAGCGCGCGCCCAGAGCGCCGCGACCGCATGGCCGAGATTGCCGGTGGGCAGCACGAAGCCCGGGGCGACGCCGGTCTCGCGCTCCACCCGAAGCGCGGCGGCGGCGAGATAGACCATCTGCGGCAGCAGCCGGCCGATATTGATCGAATTGGCCGAGGTCAGCCGATGCGCCGCGGCCAGGACCGGGTCGGCGAAGGCGGCCTTCACCAGGTGCTGGCAATCGTCGAAATCCCCCTCCACCTCCAGCGCCGCGACCGGCGCGCCCCAGCAGCAGAGCTGGTGCTGCTGGAAGGCCGAGACCCGCCCGCGCGGGTAGAGGATCAGGGCCCGCACCGCCTTGCGCCCCTCGGCCGCGCAGCCGGCCGCGCCGCCGGTGTCGCCCGAAGTGGCGACGAGCACGGTCAGCGGACCGTCCGCGCCTCCGAGCCGGTCGAAGCATGCCATCAGGAAGCGGGCGCCGAAATCCTTGAACGCGCCCGTGGGGCCGTGGAACAGCTCGAGCAGGCGCAGATTCGGGCGCGCCGCGCCGGGCGCGACCAAAGGCGCCGGAAATGCGAACGCCTCCGCGCAGATTGCCGGCAGATCAGGCGCGAGCGGGTCGCCGTCGAAGAAAGGCGCGAGCAGCCGCGCGCCGAGCGCGGCGAGCGGGCCGTCCGGCAGCGAGTCCGGATCGAGCCGGACCGGCGCGGCCGGGACGTAGAGGCCGCCGTCCGGCGCGGCGCCGCCCCGGATCGCCTCGCCGATCGACACTTCCGGCGCGCCGCCGCGCGTGCTGACGAACTTCATGCGGCAGCCGAGGCGGGATGGCTCGGTTCGACGCTGACCCCGGGAGAATCGACCGGCGCGCGATAGGCGCGGGCGCCGAGGCCCGCGGCGCGGAAGGCGGCGGCCATCGCCGCCTCCACCGCGTCCGCCGCCGGCTCCAGCGCCCAGGCGAAGACCGACGGGCCGGAACCCGAGAAGGAGCAGCCGAGCGCCCCGGCGCCGAGCGCCGCCGCCTTCACCGCCGGAAAGGCCGGCAGCAGGTGCGCCCGTTGCGGCTCGACCAGCAGGTCCTCCAGGCCGGCGCGGACCAAAGCCAGGTCGCCG
>JAFAZM010000416.1 GCA_019239785.1 Sphingomonadaceae bacterium | reverse complement strand
TCGATCAAGGAGATCGACGAGGTCCTCGCCGCCAAGGACAAGGAAATCCTGCAGAAGTGACGTCCGGGGCCCAGCCTGCAAGCGCAGGCGGGGCGCCGGCGAGCGTGCCCCGCCACGTTGCCATCATCATGGACGGCAATGGCCGCTGGGCGAAGGCGCGGGGGCTGCCGCGCGCTGCCGGCCATCGCGCCGGCGCCGAGGCGGCGCGGGCGGTGCTGCGCGCGGCGGGGGAGGCGGGGGTGCAGTGCCTCACTCTCTACGCTTTCTCCTCGGAGAATTGGCGGCGGCCGGCGCAGGAGATCGCCGACCTGACCGGCCTGCTCCGCTTCTACATCCAGCGGGAGCTTTCCAACCTCCACAAGGAGGGCATTCGCCTCAAGATCCTCGGCGATCACAACGCCTTCGAGGCCGACGTTGCGAAGATGGTCGACAAGGCGGTGGAGAAGACCGCGGCCAATCGCCGGATGACGCTTGCGATCGCGCTCAATTATGGCGGCCGCAGCGAGATCGTGCGGGCCGCGCGCGCCGCGGCGGCGGCCGGCGAGATCGACGAAGAGGCGATCGAGCGTGCGCTCGACACCAGCGACCTGCCGCCGCTCGACCTTCTGATCCGGACCTCGGGTGAGCATCGCCTGTCCAACTTCCTGCTCTGGCAGGCGGCCTATGCCGAGCTGCTGTTCGTCGACACGCTCTGGCCGGATTTCGACGGCGATGCGCTGCGCGCCGCGTTGGCCGATTATGCCCGGCGCGAGCGCCGCTACGGCGGGTTATGACCGAGGCCGCCAAGCCCGCCTCCGACCTCGCCACCCGCGCCGTCGCCGGCGTGGTGATGATCGTGGTGGCGGTGGCCGCCGCTTATTTCGGGGGCTGGCCGTTCCGCATCCTCGTCGCGGCGGCGGCGGCGGTGATGACGATCGAATGGGCCGACATGCACAAGGTGCCGCGGCTCTGGGCCTATGTCGCCGCGGCGATCATGGTCGCGGCCCTGCTCGCCGGGGTGGAATATTTCTATCCGGCGAGCCTGGAGCTGCCCGAGTTCGACGCGGACGATCTCGCCGACAACTGGATCGTCTTCGGCGGCCTTGCCGTGCTCGGTCTCGCCGTTGGCGTCGCCAGCCGCCGGGTCGCGATGGGCTGGGGCTTCGTCTACATCGCGGTGCCCGCTTTCGCCCTGCTCAGCCTCTCCTGGGTCTGGGAGGTGCTCACCTTCTGGGTGTTCGTGGTGACCTGGGCGACCGACATCTTCGCCTATTTCGCCGGCCGCGCGATCGGCGGGCCGAAGCTGGCGCCCAGGATCAGCCCGAACAAGACCTGGGCCGGCCTGATCGGGGGCATGATCGGCGCGGGCCTCTGCGCCTGGCTGCTCGCGACCTGGTTCGAGATGGAATGGATCTTCCTCTGGGCGGGCGCGCCGATGGGCCTCGTCGCGCAGATCGGCGATCTCTACGAGAGCTGGGAGAAGCGCCGCGCCGGGATCAAGGACAGCGGCAGCCTGCTGCCCGGCCATGGCGGCGTGCTCGATCGGCTCGACGGCCTGCTCGCCGTCTCGCTCGTCACCACCCTCCTGCTGATGGCGGGGCTCTGGACCCAGTGACCCGCCGCAGCCTCACCATCCTCGGCGCGACCGGATCGGTCGGCCGCTCGACGCTCGACCTCGTCGCCCGCAACCGCGAGTGCTATCAGGTCGTCGCGCTGACCGCGCACAAGGACGTCGCCGGGCTGGCGGCGCAGGCGAAGGCGTTCGGCGCCCGGCTGGCGGTGATCGGCGATCCCGCCTTGCTTGGGGCGCTCGAGGCGGCGCTCGCCGGCAGTGACGTCCAGGCCGCGGCGGGGCCGGAGGCGGTCGACGAGGCGGCGGCCTCGGGCGCCGACTGGACGATGGCGGCGATCGTAGGCACCGCCGGCCTGAAGCCGGTGATGCGCGCGCTTGAGGCGGGCGGCACCGTCGCCTTCGCCAACAAGGAGGCCCTGGTTTCCGCCGGCGCGCTGATGACCGAAGCTGCGCGGGCGAGCGGCGCCACCCTGCTGCCGGTCGATTCGGAGCATAATGCGGTCTTCCAATGCTTCGACCGCGCCCGGCCGGGCAGCGTCCGCAAGATCATTCTCACCGCGAGCGGCGGACCGTTCCGCACGTGGCCGCTGGAGCGGATGCGCGCCGCCACGCCGGCCGAGGCCGTCGCTCATCCGAACTGGTCGATGGGCGCCAAGATCTCGGTCGATTGCGCGACCCTGATGAACAAGGGCCTCGAACTGATCGAGGCCTATCATCTGTTCCCGGTCGGCGCCGAGGCGCTCGACGTGGTCGTGCACCCCCAATCGGTGATCCACTCCCTGGTCGAATATGTCGACGGCTCGGTCCTCGCCCAGCTTGGTGCGCCGGACATGCGGGTGCCGATCGCCCATACCTTGGCCTGGCCGGAGCGGATGGAGACGCCCTGCGAGCGACTCGACCTGGTCGCGATCGGCGCGCTGGGCTTCGAAGCGCCGGACCTGGGGCGCTTCCCCGCCCTCGGCCTCGCCCGCCAGGCCCTGGCGGAAGGCGGGGCGAAACCGGCCATCCTCAACGCCGCCAACGAGATAGCGGTCGCATCTTTCCTTGAAAGCGGGATCGGTTTCCTCGATATCGCTGCCGTGGTGGGAGCGGTGCTCGACCGCTACGCCCCGCCGGCGCCGACGTCGATCGACGAGGTGGTGGAGATCGACCGCGAGGCCAGGCGCGTGGCCGGCGAGGTGACAGGAAAGATCCGCAATTGAGCAGCCCCGGCACCCTTTACACGATCGTCATGTTCCTGCTCGTGATCGGGCCTTTGATCTTCGTCCACGAGCTCGGCCATTATTTCGCAGGCCGGATCTTCGGGGTGAAGGCGGAGACCTTCTCGATCGGCTTCGGCCGCGAGATCACCGGCTGGACCGACAAAAGGGGGACGCGCTGGAAGGTCGGCTGGCTGCCGCTCGGCGGCTATGTGAAATTCAAGGGCGACATGAACCCGGCCAGCACGCCGAGC
>JAFAZM010000379.1 GCA_019239785.1 Sphingomonadaceae bacterium | reverse complement strand
CTCGCCCTATCCGCCTTCCTGTTCGGCGCGCTCCACCTGATGAACCCCAATGCGAGCTGGTTCGCGGCCATGGCGATCGCCGTGGAGGCCGGCGTGATGCTCGCCGCCTTCTATATCCTCACCGGCCGCCTCTGGGTGTCGATCGGCGTCCACGCCGGCTGGAACTTCACCCAGGGCTGGGTCTTCGGCGCGGCGGTGTCGGGAACCGGCGGCTTCGCCGGCGGCCCGATGGCGCTCGACCCGGTGCCGGGCGCGCCGCAATGGCTGAGCGGCGGCGGCTTCGGCCCGGAAGCGAGCTTCGCGGGACTGCTCGTCGGCACCCTGGTCGGCGTCGCAATGCTCGTCCTTGCCGGCCGGCGCGGCAGCTTCGTCCCCGCGGATGCCGATCGTCCGGCTCCGCTCTCGGCGCATGCCGACCCCATCCTCGTGGAGGGGAGCGGCGGCGGATGATCGCTTGCGCCGGAGGGGCAGGAGTGGCAGGCGTCCGCCCGCCGGGCGCTTAGCTCAGTTGGTAGAGCATCTCGTTTACACCGAGAGGGTCGGCGGTTCGAGCCCGTCAGCGCCCACCATATCGCGGCCGCCGCCTCACACCGGCATCGGCGCGACCCGCCGCGCGGCCTCGAAATAGCTCTCCATCGCCGCCGCGCTCGCCGCCGACAGCTCGATGAACACCCGCCGCCCGTCCTCCGGGTCGGCGACGCGGACGAACAGGCCCTGATCGCACAGCGTCTTGATCCAGCGCAGCGCGGTCGTGGGCGGCACGGCGGCGGCGATGCACAGGCTGGACACCGCCACCCTTTGCTTCTCCAGCCGCGCCGCCATCAGGTCGAGCAGCATGTCCCAGGCCGGGTCCGCGAACAGCTCGCCGCGGAAGAAATGGTCCCGCAACCGCCGCGCCCGGATGACCGCGCGGACCTGCGCCGCCTCGAGCGCCTCGGGGCTCCCCTCCCTTGCTTCCAGGCTGGCCATCGCCGCCGCCGCCGTATCGTCTTCCGAGAGCGCCGCGAGGATAGCGGCTATCCGCCCCACCTCCTCGCTCAGCTGCTGGAGCCGCAGCGTCCCCTGGGTCTTGTTAACGTCCTCGAAGCGCGGCCTCGAGCGGATCAGCGCCTCGGCCAGCGCAACCTGCCGATCCACTGCGTCGGCATCGAGCAGATGGTGGACCTGCGGGTGGAGCTGCCGCGTGATCCGTTCGGCCAGCCGGAGAGGCGCGGCGGCGATGGCGGAGAAGCTCCTGCTCTCTGCGCCGCGCTCCATCTGGTCGAGCGCCGCGTCGACGCCGGGCGCCTCGTCCCCGCGCGTGTCGAGCACGACGACGTCGGCGGCGGCCTGGCGGCTCAGTCGCGTCGCGGCGTCGGGGATCGGCACCACGGCGAGCAGCCGGCAACCGGCGGCCTCGGCCGCTGAGGTCCAGCTGCTTTGCGCCGCGGCGTCGTCGGTCAGCAGCAGCAGCGTCGGACCGTCACCATAGCCGACATCGTCCAGCCTCTCGCTCATCCACCGTGCCCCCAGATGCCCACATGCCCCACATGCGTTGCGCGCAAGATGCCGCCGTCACGGAGGTTCCGCGCGCGCCCTTTGGTCCGTTATGGATCAGAATATCCGCGCTGTCACAAGGCCAAGCGGGCTGCGGTCGCCTCCGCTGCGGTCATGGCTCCGCTTCGGCAGGTCGCAGAAGCCCGCGTCCCTCGCGCCGCAGGGAACGGCATTAGTCGCGGCCGAAAGCGGAACCCGTCGCGCGCGCAACTCCATTCCGGAGCATTCCCTGCCTGGAGGGGAACTCAGCCCAGGGCTTTGACGATCTCTTCGACCATCTTCTTGGCGTCGGACAGCAGCATCATGGTGTTGTCGCGGTAGAAGAGCTCGTTGTCGACGCCGGCATAGCCCGCGCCGCCCATCGACCTTTTCACGAACAGCACCGTCTTGGCTTTCTCGACGTCGAGCACGGGCATGCCGTAGATCGGCGAGGATTTGTCGGTCTTGGCGGCGGGGTTGGTGACGTCGTTGGCGCCGATCACGAAGGCGACGTCGGTGCGGGCGAACTCGGAATTGATGTCCTCGAGCTCGAACACCTCGTCATAGGGGACGTTCGCCTCGGCCAGTAGCACGTTCATATGGCCCGGCATGCGCCCCGCCACGGGGTGGATCGCATATTTGACGCTGACGCCTTCCTTCTTGAGCAGGTCGCCCATCTCGCGCAGCGCATGCTGCGCCTGGGCCACGGCCATGCCGTAGCCGGGGACGATGATCACCTGCTCGGCCTGGCTCATCAGGAAGGCCGCGTCCTCCGCCGAGCCGCGCTTGAACGGCCGGTCGACCGCGGCCCCGCCGCCGCCCGCGACCGCGTCCCCGCCGAAG
>JAFAZM010000257.1 GCA_019239785.1 Sphingomonadaceae bacterium | reverse complement strand
GCCACTGACGCCATCCACGAGCCGATCGGCGACACGATCGCGCTTTCGGTCACGCCCGAATATCTGGTTCAGATCGGCCTCCTCCAGCAGAACCAGATGCCGACGCCGGAGCAGGACCGGGCATTGCTGCTCCGCCAGGCGCTGGACAAGATCGCCTTCCTCCCCTTCGGGCTGCTGATCGACCGCTATCGCTGGGGGATCTTCTCCGGCCAGATCCGGCCGAACGAATATCAGGCGGCGTGGGACCGGATGCGGCTGCAATATCAGGGGATCGTCCCGCCGAGCCCGCGCTCGGAGACGAATTTCGACGCGGGCGCCAAATATCATGTGCCGGCGCAGGTGCCCTACACGCGCTATTTCCTCGCCCGCATCCTCCAGTTCCAGTTCTTCAAGGCGGCCTGCGACATCGCCGGCTGGCACGGTCCGCTCCACCGCTGTTCCTTCTACGGCAATCGCGAGGTCGGCCGGCGGCTGAACGAGATGCTCTCGCTCGGCCTGTCGCGGCCCTGGCCCGAGGCGATCCGGACCTTCACCGGCACCAGCGAGATCTCCGCCCAGCCGATGATCGAATATTTCCAGCCTCTGCTCGGCTGGCTGCGCGAGCAGAATCGGGGGAGACGGTGCGGCTGGTAGACGGACCGCCGAACCTTCCCGCCCGCCCGGGACGTTGGGAGCGCCGATGCGCAAGGCCAGCCTCCTCCTGACCGCCTTCCTCGCCGCCGCGCCGGTGGCGGGGCAGGTGCCGTGGAACCCGGCCGCGCCGGAGAACCGGCAGGTGCTGCCGACCTTCAACTATGCGACGGTGGAGAGCGTGCTGACCGCGATCGGCGCCCGCTTCGTGCGGCGCGGCACGGCGGACCGGCCGGCGCTCGACGTCACCTTTCCCAACAACAGGCGGGCGGGGATCGTCTTCGGCAATTGCGAGCGGCAGGGCGCGGCCTGCAAGGCGATCAGCATCCAGGCTTTGTGGAACCTGCCGGTCGGGCCGGCGGCGGCGCGGGTGCCGGCGGCGATCCAGGCGTTCAACCGGCGCTACGCCTTCTCCCGCGCCTATCTCACCGCGGACGGGCGGCCGGCGCTGCAGCGCTACCTCACCGCCGATTTCGGCTTCATCCGCGGCAACCTCGCCGTGAACCTCCTGGTCTTCGCCAACCAGGAAGAGAGATTCGCGGCGGAGGTGCTGCGGTAGCCTTATCCCTCTCCCGTTTCGGGGATAGGGAGGGGCCCGCTCGCGCAGCGAGTGGGAGGGTGAGGGCAGGAGCGTCAATCCGCGTCGAAGCGACCGTCCGCCACCGCCGCAGCCCTCACCCTGCCGGCCTCCGGCCGGCTGTCCCTCTCCCCGGAACGGGAGAGGGAGGATTGAAGGTTAGAGCTGCCCCAGCATGAATTCGGCGCTGGACACGCTGAACGCGCCGGGCTCCTCGACGTTGAGCTCGCTCACCACGCCGTCGTCGACGATCGCCGACCAGCGCTGGCCCCTCTTGCCCATGCCGAACTTGTTGAAGTCGGCGGCGAGGCCGAGCGCCTCGGCCCACTCGCCATTGCCGTCGGCGAGCATCGTCACCTTGCCCTCGGCGCCCGCATCCTTCGCCCAGGCCTGGAGCACGAAGGCGTCGTTGACCGCAACGCAGGCGACCTCGTCGACGCCCTTCGCCTTGAGCTCGTCGGCCTTCTCGACGAAGCCGGGCAGATGGCGTGCGGAGCAGGTCGGCGTGAACGCGCCCGGCACCGAGAAGAGGGCGACCTTGCGGCCGGCGAAATAGCTCTCCGTATCCACCGGCTGCGGCCCTTCGGCGCTCGCCTTCATCAAAGTCGCGTGGGGAAGGCGGTCGCCGACCTTGATCGTCATGTCTCGTCTCCTCGGGCCTGAATGCGCGGCGTCCTTAGCAAGGCGGCTGGGCGTGCGATAGGGTTCAGGAGGCGTCCGGGGCCTTGTTGGGCACAGGGCCCGGATGCGACCGGACGGCCGCGCGCGGCCGGTCGGAAAGGTAAAATAAAAAAGACGGCGGCGCTCTTTCCATTCGCGCTTTTTCATTGTCTCTTCTTTGCCGGTTCATCGAGTCGCAATCGAGGGGAGGGGGGATGAAGAGGACAGCGGAGAGAATCCTGGTCGCGGCCTGCATCGCCGCGGTGGCGGCGGTGGCGATGGCGTCGGAGACGATCAGCTACAGCTACGACGCGCGCGGCCGGCTGGTGCAGGTCAAGCATAGCGGCAGCGTGAACAACAACGTCTCCGCCACCTACAGCTACGACAAGGCGGGCAACCGCAACAATGTCAACGTCGTCTCGCCCAATCCGGCGCCCTGAGGCGCCGCTTCGAATCGGAAAGTCCCGGCGTGGAAATGAACCGCACTGCCGTTCGCACGACGGCCCTTGCGCACTCTTTCCTGCGGGCCTGCGCGCGCCCGTTGCTGGCGCTGGCAGGGCTCGGCGCCGCCGGCGCGGCGGCGGCCCAGACGCCGCCCGATATCCCGCACGTCATCTCGCCGCTGACGATCGAGTCCGATCATACCGGGGTCAACCTCGTCGACGGCAAGCTCAGTGTCGACGTGCCGGTCCTTTCCGTGCCCGCGGCGCCGCATCTGCGCTTCGACCGGGTCCAGAATGCCGCGCCCTACATGACCGGCAATATCGGCGACAATCAGGCCGGGAGCGAAGTCGGCCAGCGCTCCTATTCGGTGCACAGCGGCGGCGAAGCCTCGGAATCGTTCCGCTGCCTCGCCGCCGATTGCTATCCGGCGAGCGGCACGGGCTCGCGCTTCACCTTCGTGCCGAACGGCGGAGGCAGCTACCAGCAGGCAGGCTCCTTCGCGATCTGGCACTTCAGCGAGCGGAGCGTCGCCACCTCCGCGCCCAACGCGCGGCGCCGCTATTATGCGTCGAGCGTGAGCTACCCCAATGGCGAGACGATCGGCTATACCTACGACATGGTCGCGCCGGCGGGCGACCCTTACAATTCGATCTATTACCGGCCCAACCGGATCGAATCCAATCTCGGCTATTTCATCGCGATCACCTACCAGAGCGAGAATTTCGACAGCAACGGCTGGGGCCAGGTCGCGCAGGCGACGCTGTACGCGACCGCGGCGCCGACGGTGCCGCTCGGCCGGCTGAGCTACGGCACGGACGGCAGCATCACCGACCATGGCAGCCGCGCGCTCAGCGATTCCGGCGGCCGGACCTATGCCTGCACCGGCTGCGCCAACGGGCTCGGCGTGGATCTCCAGGTTTCCGCCGGATCGACCCAGCTCCCCGGCGAGACGGCGCCGGCATCCCAGATCGTCAACCAGAGCGGCGCGGACGTCGTCGGCTCGGTGACTCGGGACGGGGTGCAATGGACCTACGCCTACACGAATCTGCGCGGCTCGCCGGTTCCGTTCGCCTATCTCTTCGACCGCGTCACCGTGACGGGGCCGAACGGCTACAGCCAGGTCTACGAGATCGCGCAGCATGGCGAGCTCAGCCAGCCGCGCAACGTCGTCACCCAGATGACGGATTCGATCGGGCGCCACACCACCTATCTGGTCGACGAGCTCTTCCGCACCTACCAGGTGACCTATCCGGAGGGGAACTCGGTCACGATCTCCTATGACGATTACGGCAACCTCAACTGGCGGCGGACGCGCGCGAGGCTGGTCAACGGGCAGCCCGATCCGGCCTCGCCGGACATCATCGAGACCGCGCATTTCCCGACCGACCCGAGCGAGGGCTGCTCCCGCGTATTGTGCTACCGGCCGACCTGGTCGCAGGACGCTCTGGGCCGGCGGACCGACTATGTCTATGCCGCGACGCTGGGCGGCCTGCCGACCGGGCAGCTCACCGAGCAGATCGATCCGGCCGACCAGAACGGCGTGCGGCGCAGGACGTCGATCGTCTATGAGAGCTCGACCGGGATCAGCCGCCCGAGCGCGATGCGGATCTGCGCCGACACCGGGGCGAGCTGCACGACGAGCGCGCCGATCCAGACCCTCTACGACTATACGGGCCGGGGCAGCTCGCTGCTGCCGGCGAGCGTCAGCCAGTACGATCCGGCGACGGGAACCACGCTGACCACCGCCTACAGTTACGACGCCGCCGGCCGCCTGCTCTCCACGGACGGGCCGCTGCCGGGCAGCGACGACGCCACCTACAATCGCTACGACGCCTATGGCCGCAAGACCTGGGAGATCGGGCCCGCGGCGCCCGACGGGACCCGGCTCGCCACCCGCACCACCTATCGCGATGCCGACGACAAGCCGGTGCTGGTTGAGACCGGCACGATCCCAAGCCCGGACAGCGCGACGCTGATGCTCCTGCGCCAGACGGCGACGAGCTACGACAGCCGCCGCAATCCGGTCCGCCAGACCTTGTCCGCGGCCGACAGCACCCCCTACAGTCTCGTCGAGCGATCGTTCGACGATCGCGGGCAGCTCCAGTGCGAGGCGCACCGGATGAACCCGGCCGTGTTCGCGACGCAGCAGGTCGACGCCTGCGCACTTGGGGTACAGGGCACGGGCGCCGGTGATTTCGGCCCGGACCGGATCACGCAGAACATCTACGACGCGGCCGGCCAGCGGCTGCAGCTACGCCAGGGCCTGCACAGCAATGCGGAAGGCACCGAGGCGACCTGGGCCTATAATCTGAACGGCCAGGTCACGACGGTGATCGACGGCAACGGCAACCGGGCCGAGCTTCATTATGACGGCCGCGGGCGGCAGGATCGCTGGACCTTCCCGTCCGGCCTGGCCCCGTCCCAGCGCGCGACGGCGTTCGACGATTCCACGCCTGCCACCGCGCTTGCCACGGCCGGCGCAGTCAATGCCGCCGACTATGAGGCCTATGGCTACGACCTGGTCGGCAACCGGACGAGCCTCAGGAAGCGCGACGGCTCGACGATCAACTATCAATACGACGCCCTCAATCGCGTGACGGTGAAGAGCATCGACACGCAGCGCCAGGACACGGACCTGGCCCCCGCCCAGCGCCGCCCCGTCTATTACGGCTACGACCTCCGGAACGCGCAGCTCTACGCCCGCTTCGACTCGGCGACCGGGGAGGGGATCACCAACGTCTATGACGGGTTCGGCCGGCTCGCTTCGAGCAGCACCAACATGGGCGGCACGACCCGCACATTGGCCTATCAATATGATGCGGCCGGCAACCGCACGCGGATCACCCATCCGGACAATGTCTATTTCACGACCCTCTATGACGGGGCGAGCCGGCCGACGGGGCTGCTGCAGGGCAGCGCCACCGCGCTCCGCTACGGCCACTATACCGCGTTCGGCGCCTTCTCCTCGTTCGGATCGACGGTCTACAGCTACGACCTCATCCAGCGGCGGAGCGGGGAGATCCGTTATTTCGGCAGCGGCGCCGGCTCGATCGGCTCGACCTATGCCTACAATCCGGCCGGCCAGCTGACCTCCGTCAGCAACGACAACGATGCCTATGCCTGGACGGGCCATTATGCGGTGAACCGGGCCTATACGACCAACGGGCTCAACCAATACAGTGCGGCCGGCGGCGCAAGCTTCGCCTACGATGCCAACGGCAATTTGACCTCGGATGGATCGACCAGCTTTCTCTACGACGTGGAAAACCGGCTGGTGGGTGCGAGCGGGCTGCACAATGCGACGCTCAGCTACGATCCGCTCGGCCGGCTTTTCCAGGTCACGAGCGGCAGCACCACGACCCAGTTCCTCTACGACGGCGATGCGCTGGTCGCCGAATTTGACGGCACCGGCGCGATGACCCATCGCTATGCCCATTGGGTCGGCTCGGACGTGCCGGTGGTGAGCTACGATGGCGACGGGCTCACAGCGCCCCACCTGCTGGCCACCGACCACCAGGGCTCGATCATCGCCATCACCGACGCCGCCGCTAACGTCCTCTCGGTCGACACCTACGACGAATACGGCATCCCCGGCGCCGGCAATACGGGCCGGTTCCAATATACCGGCCAGGCCTGGCTCTCCGAACTCGGCATGTATTATTACAAGGCCCGCATCTACTCGCCCACGCTCGGGCGGTTCATGCAGACGGACCCGGTGGGGTACAAAGATCGATTCAATCTTTATGACTATGTTGGAGATGATCCGATTAATCAGAACGATCCCACCGGGCTCAGTTGTGTCCGCAACCAAGACCAAAGGAGCGTAACCTGCCACATAGATCACCCAAATAATCTGAGTGCCCGGGCCTTGGATAGAGCCAATCGAATATATACTAGATCTGTAAATCGGCTGCTATTCAACCCAAACAGAAGAGTAGGCCTTCAGGCAAGAGATAGCCATGATAACACCGTCACTAGATTTACTACCGCAGGGGCAATAGCAGAGTCATTGATAGCTGCAGACGTTAGCTACGGGGGTGATTCCCCCCTGAACGCGAACACTGGGCGACCGTGTTGCTATGCTTCTACGGTGGGCCACGTGGGCGACCCTAACGGCGTAAGAATCTCAATCACAACCGAGGGCTTACGGCAGAACGACGCTGGCTTAGGAGGGACTTTGATTCATGAAGGCGCGCATGGTACATTGGCCGACGCCGCCCTGCAGTCTGCCATTCGAGGCGTCACTAATTTCAACGACATGCATCAGAACTCCTACGATTATCTCGGGCGAATTCTCTATGACGGCTATAATCACCATTAATGACATCGCACCACTGGTACTCTTGGCGATGGTTGCCGCGTGTGGTGTTGCCAGTGATAGCGCCGTTGGAAATGACGTGAATCAGCAGACTTCTGCGCACGGCGAGTTGGCCGATTTACCGCACCTCCGCGGACCTGCGGTTCGCTCTCCTTACATCAGATATTCTGAAACGACACACCGAGCGGACAGCCCAGGCCTAGTCTTCTTCCTCTATCCCCTTGTGAGGCGGCGGAATGAGCTCTTGGCGGTCGAGCATGAACCGGGCACGCCGGTTAGTGGCAATTTCTCGCAAGATATTGCGGGCGGTATGAGTGGCTTAGTGCTAAACGGAGAGCGTGAAATAAGGGTGGATTTCCTGCCCATATCGCTTCCATTCGACGCGGCGCCGAACGAGCAGTGGCACCTACGCCACGCTAGCAGAGACTTTACATGTACAAGCCGAGTAGGCGCGGAGACATCCAATGCGGAAATGCTGGTAACGTGCGCTAGTCAGAATTACACACTCACCTTCTCGTTCGACAGGGAACGGGGCATTACACAGTTCCAAGACTTTTGTGGGCGTTCGATCTGCACCTATAGGCTGGAAGATCCGCAAGGCCTGTTATCCCGCGAGATGGTGGCCTACATGGGGCTGAGAGGAGTTTGAGTCGGGATTCTCTATCGCACGCTGTTGGCGGAGGCGGCGGCAAGGGCGGGCGCGTGGTTACGGTGACACGTGCAATAGCCCCTCTATTCTCGCCCAGGTATCATTAGCCTGCCACAATGGCCAGGCTCTCCCGCATCGTCCTTCCAGGCATACCGCATCACGTCAGCGCGGCAATCGGCGCGAGCAGGAGTTCAATTACGGTGAATTACGGTGACAGTGCATTAATTGACATGCTGATCGATGAGGCCTAGCCTCTGCACATGGCCCGCCTCGCCCGCGCCGTGTTCCCCGGACATCCTCATCATGTGACCCAGCGCGGCAACGGTCGGGCAACCACCTTCTTCAGCGACGCCGATTACGCACTCTACCGCGACCTGCTCGCCACGCATGCGGCTGCCGTGGGAGTCGAGATCTGGGCCTGGGTGCTGATGCCGAACCATGTCCACCTGATCCTCGTCCCCTCCGATCCGGACGGCATCCGCCGCACGCTGGCGCCGGTGCACCGCCGCTATGCCGGGGCCGTCCACGCCAGGCTGAAGCGCACGGGTCATTTCTGGCAGGGGCGGTTCGGTTGCGTGGCGATGGACGAGGCGCATCTCGGTGCGGCGCTTCGCTACGTCGCGCTCAATCCGGTGCGGGCGCGGCTCGTCCGCAGGGCCGTCGACTGGCGCTGGTCGAGCCTGCATGCGCAACTCGGCGCCGACGACGGCTTGACGGCGACTGCGGCCGTCGCCGCGCGCTATCCGGACTTCGGCGCATTGATTGCGGCTGGCGAGGATGAGGAAGCATCGCTCCGTCTGCGCCGCGCCGAGACGATCGGCAGGCCGCTCGGCAGCGCAGCCTTCACCGAACGGCTCGAGCGCGACAGCGGCAGGACCCTGGCGCCTGCCAAGCGAGGGCGACGGCCGAGGGAAAATAGTGCACTGTCACCGTAATTGAATGTATTCATTGTGGGCATGTGGACGAAGCATTCATCGGGATCTTTAGAAGAGACCCTGACAGATTCAATTGGGTTACTCACCAATTTCCTTATAACAATGCGGCCAGAGGTTTATTTTATGGCCATTAGACTTCGAAATGCGGTTGGCTTGGTCCTGATGCTCGCCTCATGCCATGCCCTCGCCCTTGGCGATCCCCCTCAGCAGTTTATTGGGTACCGCGCTAGAGACAACGGGCTGACCGAAGTTTATGAGATGACCCAGAATCGAGTAACATTCGGAGGGCCCGGCATTCTTGGGCCGAGACGTTTCTTGAGTGAATTCGGCGGACCGATATATTCATGCGCCGATGCTCAATTCCATTGTTTTTCATCAGTACTTCGGGTCGCAGTGCCTCGAGAGGGCGTCGCGTCCTCTTGGACGGCAGGGGGCAATCAGTGTCGCGTGATGGATTCGCCTGAGCTATCGCAGGATCGAACAATAAAGATCTTGTGTCGGTCAAGCGAGGAGCAATCTGTGGAATTCTTGTTCTCGCGACAAAGAGGAATATTATCATACCATCGACAATGTCCAGGCTGTTTTGCCGGAGAATACGTACTTGTGACCCAAACCGGGCTGTTTGCCTCACCCAACGAACACTAGTGGGAATTATCGTGACAGCGGACTAATTGGCCAGGCTGACATCTCCATGGAGTGCATCCCTGTAGCTGAGACAGTAAAATAAGAGACACCCGGCGGAGCGGCCCGCTTCCGCCACTGGCCCGCACCACCGGCTGCGATCCGTCGCATCACAGCCCCACAGCGATTGCCCGCTCCCGCGCGACACGCCTATAGCAGCCCCATGGATGCTCCGCGTTTCCTGAGCGGCCAGTTCCTCCTCGCGATGCCGGGCATCGGCGATCCGCGCTTCGAGAAGGCGGTGATCGCGATGTGCGTGCATGACGAGGAAGGGGCGCTCGGGATCGGGCTCGGCCGGGTGGTACCGCGGCTCGGCTTCCACGACCTGCTGAAGCAGCTCGACATCGCGCCGGGCGAAGCGCCGAACGTGCCGATCCATCTCGGCGGGCCGGTCGAGCCGCAGCGCGGCTTCATCCTGCACACGCCGGACTGGAGCGGCGGCGAGAGCGTCTATGTCGGCCAGCGCTGGGTGCTGTCGGCGACGATCGACATCTTGCGCGCGATCGCGGACGGGAAGGGGCCGAGTCGCTGGGTCGCGGCATTGGGCTATGCCGGCTGGGGGCCGGGACAGCTCGAGCAGGAGCTTGCACGCCATGGCTGGTTTGCAACAGTCGGCGATGAAAAGCTGCTCTACGGCTGCGACGTCGACACCCGCTGGGCCGCCGCTTTCCAGGCGGCGGGCATCGATTCACGGCTGCTGACCGCGGAATATGGGACCGCCTGAGCGCGCTGCCGTATTTCCGCCTAAGTGATTGTCACTGAAGCCTTAACTACAACAAGTCACATCCTGCTCACCAGCAGGTGAGAGCCTGCGACTCGGCCGTGCGCAAGCTCGCGCCCGGCCCAGTGGACAGAGTGGGGAATGATCATGAGTGGACAGAAGATCGGCCGCCTCGGCGCGGCCGC
>JAFAZM010000224.1 GCA_019239785.1 Sphingomonadaceae bacterium | reverse complement strand
CGGGACGGCGCGGACGAGCTTGCGTGACGGCATCTTGATCTCCCCAATAGGCGCGATCCGCTCTATCCTTCCACGCGGGAATGTCACCAGCAGGTGAATGGCAATGCGCGGCGCGCCGAACGGCAGGAAGGGCAGGGCGAAAGGCTTCACTTTGGTGGAGCTGATGGTCGTGCTGGTCATCTTCGGCCTGGCCGCGGCCGTCGTCGTGCTGACCCTGCCCGAGCGCGGCGGCAGCCTCTTCGCCGAGGCCGAGCGCTTCGCGGCGCGGGCCAAGGCGGCGCGCGACAATGCGGTCCTGGATGCCCGCGGCGCGACCCTGACGATCGGGCCGGCGGGCTACGACATCTCCCGCCGCACCGAGAATGCGCATTACGATTGGGTCGAAGGGACCGAGCCGGCGCTCAGCGGCGGCAGCGAGGGGCGGATCCGGTTCGGCGCCACCGGGCTGGCCGACCCGGCCCAACTGGTGCTGCGGCGGAATGGACGGGCGGTGGCCGTCGACATTGCGGGGGACGGCGATGTCCGGATCCAGCGTTAGTCTCTCTTCACTCCTCTCCCATTTTGGGGAGAGGAAGGGGCCCGTCGGCGCGAAGCGGCGATGGGAAGGTGAGGGCAGTTTCGCGAAGAAGAACAACAACAAGAACAAGACCCTCATCCCAACCTTCTCCCGCAAGCGGGGGAAGGAGTGCGCCGATGTCTCCCCCTCTCACCCTCTCCCGCTTGCGGGAGAGGGCAGGGTGAGGGTCTTCTTCTTTTTTTGCCCTCATCCTTCCACCGCTTCGCGAAGGGAGAGAGAAGAAGGCTTCACCCTGATCGAAATGCTCGTCGCCCTGGCCATCTTCAGCCTTGCTGCGCTTGCCCTCCTCCGGCTCGGCGGCGCCACCGCCACCAACAGCGCGCGGCTCGACGATCAGGCGATGGCGCAGATCGTCGCGCGGAACATCGCGGTCGAGACCTTGACCGATCCCGAGCCGCCAGCCTTCGGCGCCGCCGGCGGCGTCACCATCGACGGCGGGCGCACCTGGCGCTGGAGCCGGACCGTCGCGCATTCGCCCGAGGCGCGCATCCAGCAGATCGAGATCGCGGTCGCGCCCGAGGCGGGCGGCCCTGGGCGCGCCAGCCTGATCGTCTTTCGGAGGGCGCCGATGTGAAGACGGCACCGAATCGAGGCTTCACCCTGGTCGAGATGCTGATTGCGCTGACCATCTTCGGCATGCTGACCGCGGCCGGGGTCGCCCTGCTCACCCTGATTGTGCGCACCCAGGCGACCTCGGAGCGGCTGCTCGGCGAGGTCGGCGAGCTGCGCCGCGCCGGCGCCCTGCTCACCGCCGATCTCGGCCAGGCGGCGCCGAGGCTCAGCCGCGACGGCGACGGCCATGTGCGCCCCGCCTTCATCGGCGGCAACGGTAACGGCGTCCTGCTGCTTGCTCTGGTGCGCGGCGGCACCGACGAGGATGCGGCCCAGCGGATCGAGTATCGCCTGCAGGGCGACCGGCTCGAGCGACTCGCCTTCGCCCATCCCGACGGCGCCTCTGCGGCGGTGAGCACGGTTTTGCTGAGCGGCGTCCGCCAGATCCGGCTGCGCTACCGCGACCGCGACGGCGGCTGGCAGCCGGTCTGGGCGCCGACCAACGCCGCCCGGCTGCCGCTCGCGGTCGAATTGCTCAGCGACAGCGCCGCGCGCGGCTCGGTGCGCGAGCTCTTCCTGGTCGGGACCGGCCAATGAACGGGCCGCTCCCCGCCCACGAGCGCGGTGCGGCTTTGCTCGCCGTGCTGCTCCTCGTCGCCGTCACCGGCGCGATCGCGGCAGCGGCGCTGGAGGGGCTGCGCCTGTCCCGCGCGGTCGCCGCCAATGCGACCGCGCTCGACCAGGCCCGCGCGTTTGCCGACGGGGTCGAGCAGCTCGCCATGCTGACGATCGACGACCAGATCCAGCAGAGCCCGGACCGGACCATCCTCGACGGCGGCTGGAACGGGGCGGTGCGCAGCTTCCCGATGCCGGGCGGCGCGCTCGCCGAGGCGCGGGTCCGCGACGGCGGCAATTGCTTCAACGTCAACAGCGTCGTCCAGGGCGAGCAGATCGGCCTGCTCTCCCACCGCCCTTCCGGCGTCGCCGAGTTCGTTGGGCTGATGATGGCGCTCGGCACGCCCGAGGCGGATGCGCGCCGCGTCGCCGAGGCCGCGGCCGACTGGGCCGACAGCGATTCGACGCCGGGACCGGGCGGCGCCGAGGACGAAACCTATGCCGGCGGCCCGAGCCCTTATCGCACCGCCAACAGCCTGTTCGCCGATCCGAGCGAATTGCGCGCGCTCGCCGGGATGACGCCGGACCTCTACCGCCGCCTCAGCCCCTGGCTCTGCGCCTTGCCGACGAGCGATCTCGCCCCGGTCAACCTCAACACGTTGAGCCCGGACCAGGCGCCGCTGCTGGCGATGCTCGCCCCAGGCCAGCTCAGCCTGGAGCGGGCGCGCGCGGTGCTGGCCGCGCGGCCGTCGAACGGCTGGGGCAGCCAGGTCGAGTTCTGGCGGCAGGATGCGATGCGCGGCCTCGCCGTGCCGCTCGACCTGCAGCTCCAGCCGCAATTGCGCTCCCGCTGGTTCGCCCTCGATCTCAAAGTCCGGCTCGGCGAATCCGAATTTGACGAAACCGCTCTGGTCGACGCCCGGATCCGCCCGGCCCGGCTGGTGCAGCGGCGCTGGGGCGGCTGAGAGCGGGCGCCGAACGCGGCTGTCACGAACGTGTCACGCTTCCGCGGAACACTTGGGACATGATGAAGGGCCGCCTCCTCCTGGTCGAGGACGATCCCGCGCTGACCGATCTGCTGAAATGGCATTTCGAGCGCGAGGATTTCAACGTGGAGCACACGCCGGACGGCGAGGAGGCGTTGCTGTTCGCGACCGAATCGCCGCCGGACATCATCCTGCTCGACTGGATGATCGAGGGCATATCGGGGCTGGAGGTCTGCCGGCGGCTGCGGCGCACGCCGGAGACGGCGAACGTGCCGATCATCATGCTGACCGGCCGCGGCGAGGAGGCCGACCGGGTGCGGGGCCTCGAGACCGGCGCCGACGATTACGTCACCAAGCCCTTCTCGCCGCGCGAGCTGGTGGCGCGGGTGAAGGCGGTGCTGCGCAGGGTGCGGCCGGCGCTCGCCGGCGAGCAGCTCCGCTTTTCCGATCTCGAGATGGACATCGTCGGCCACAAGGTGAAACGGGCGGGGCGGACGATCCCGCTCGGGCCGACCGAGTTCCGCCTGCTGCGCCACTTCCTCGAGCATCCCGGCCGTGTCTTTTCGCGCGAGCGGTTGCTCGACGCGGTCTGGGGCCGCGACCGCGACATTGAGATCAGGACCGTCGACGTGCATATTCGCCGTGTGCGCCAGGCGATCAACCTCGACGGCCAGCCCGAGCTGATCCGGACCGTGCGGTCCGCGGGGTACGCGCTCGACGACGATGCCGCTTAACGAGCGGGACAAAAGGGCCCTGGGCTGGGGTGCTCCGGTCGTGCTGGTCCTTGTCCTTTATCTGGTCTTCCGCGGCAGCGGTTCGGGCGCGTCCTCCGATCGCGACGGGAACGTCGTCACGGACGCGCCGGCGACGATGAGCGCGCCCGCCGCCGGCCCGCTCACCCCCGCGACCTATGCCGGCCCGGCCACGCCCCTGGCGCCAGTCGCGCCGCCCGCCGCGCCCGTGCCCAACGGCGCCGTGGTCGTCGTTGCGCCGCAGGCGGCGCCATCGGCGCAGCCGGCGCCCGACGGCACGGCGCAATTCCGGCTGCTCGGGGTGCTGAGCCGCGGCGCCGTGATCGGCATGCCGGACGGCAGCCAGCGCTTCGTGCCCATCGGCCGCGAGATCGTCCCGGGCGTGGTGCTGCGCGGCGTCGACGTCCACCACGCCATCCTGCAGACCGCCTCCGGCGAAATGCGGCTCGGCTTCGACGCGACGCCGCCGCCCGCCGCCATATCGCCCACGCCGCCCGTCGCTCAACCCCAGCTGCGCTGAGGCGCCTCTCCATAAAAAATGCCCGGGCGACTGGCGCCCGGGCAGTTGGGGTCGAGGCCGATCCGCAAGGAAGCGGCGCCGCCGCAGGATCAGAACCGGACGGCGACTTCGCCGCCGAAGGTGCGCGGCGGGTTGAAATTGGCATAGTCGCCAAGGGTCGCGGCGTTCGCCGCCGAGCGCCGGTAGATGTGGGTCTCGTCGAGCAGGTTGCGGCTCCACAGCGAGACCGTGACGAAGGCGCCGTTGCCCATCGGGATGTCGGCGATCGCGATACGGCCGTTCACGACGAAGCTGGAGTCGGTCCTCACCGCCTCGTTCTGGAAGCTGTATTGCGGATCCGCATAATTGGCGTCCAGGTGAATGCGCAGCGCGGTGCCGTCGCCGCTGAGCTGCGAGTGCCAGTCGATCGAGCCCGACAGCGCGTTCTTGGGCGTGTAGACGACGAACACGCGGGTCAGCATGCCGAACAGCGGCCCCGGATTGACGTTCGGCGTCAGCGGGATGTTGGTGTGGGTATAGGCGTAGGATGCGCCAAGGGTAAGGTTCTCGCTCGCGCGGATCGTCAGGTCCGCCTCGACGCCGCGAATCTTCGAGGTCCCCGGCGCATTGGCCGTATTCTCGGTGTGCAGGTTGAAGGTCGGATTCGGTGTCGTCGTCCCCGGCAGGAACGGATTGGTGTCGACGAAGTCGAAGTCGATCTGGGTGCCGGTGCGGTTCATGAGATAGCCGGCGACGTTCAAGCGGACGTGCCGGTCGAGCAGGTCCATATGCGCGCCCAGCTCGTAAGACTTGACGACCTCCGGCCCGAACGCCCGGAAGTCGCTCGACCGGTCGTTGGCGCCGCCCGCGCGATAGCCGGTGGCGTAGCGGGCGTAGAGGTGCACGTCCGGCGTCGCGTCGAGAGCGATCGTCGCCATCGGATCGAAGCGGTTGTTCCGGAAGTGGAGGCTGTAGGGCGTCGGGACGTTCGACACCGTGTAGAGCGTGCCGTCGCGCTTGTCGTTCGTGTAGCGGCCGCCCACCGTCAGATGCAGGATGTCGATCGGCGACCAGGTGACCTGGCCGTAGGCGGCATAGCTGCGCGCCCGCGCCTGGCTGGCGCGCTGAACGAACCATGAGCCGGGATAATCCCAGCCCTGATTGCCCGAGGTCACCGGCGGGATGACGATCTCGCTGTTGATCGTGTAGCCGGTGCCATTGGCGTTCCAGCGGTTGGAGGACGGCGTCGCCGCCAGTTCCCGGGCATGCTCGTTGAAATAATAGAGGCCGAGCGTGTAGTCGAAATGGCCGAAGCTGCCGACCGCCTGGAATTCCTGGCTGAACTGGTTCTGGCGCAGGTTCGAAAGGCTGTAGCGGCTGAAATTGGCGTTGGGCGCGAAGATCGTCCGATGCGGGCCGCCCGAATTGTCCCACTGCGCCGTGGTGACGCCGCGCCAGGCCGTGATCGACCGCAGCTCGAGCCCCGGCGAGACGTGCCAGCGGATCGTGCTGGCGATGCCGTGGGTCCTGTCGACGCTGGGCTGCTGCGGCACGCCGATCTCGGCCACCCGCTGGCGGTTGCGGCCGGAAACGACGACCAGCGGCGACAGCGGCGCGATGCAGGTGGTGCAGGCCGGCGCGCCGGCCGGGCTGCCGGGAGCGACCAGCCGGTTGGTGGTCGGATCGTAGACGCCCACGGTGCGGCCCAGCGGGTTGTAATTGACCAGCTGGCTGTAGTTCGGGCTGTTCTCGTCGCGCGCGACGTCGGCGGAGACGTCCCAGGTGAAGCCTTCGAACGGCCGCCAGCGGAGCTGGGCGCGGCCGCCGACGCGATTGTAGAAGTTCCAGCCGGTCTGGCCCGCGAGCGGATTGTCGACCGTCGCATCCTGGTGCTCGACGATGCCGTCGAGCTTCAGCGCGAAATTGTTCCAGGCCGGCAGGTCGAGATGGATCGAGCCGTTATAGGAGTTGTAATTGCCGTAGCCGGCCTCGGCGCGCAGGCCGAACACCCCGGTCGGCTGGCGGGTGACGATGCTGACCGCGCCGCCTTCGGTGTTGCGGCCGAACAAGGTGCCCTGCGGGCCCTTCAGCACCTCGATCCGCTCGACGTCGAACAAGGCGGCGTTGAGGCCCTGCGAGCGGCCGAGATAGACGCCGTCGATATAGACGCCGACGCCGGTGTCGCGGGCGGTCTGGTTCTGGTCGAACGGGACGATGCCGCGGATGCCGACGGTCAGCGCGGAATTGCGCGCCTCGAAGGTGGCGACGCGCAGCGACGGCACCGCGCTGTCGGCGAGGTCGCCGAGCGACTGGACGTGGCGGTCGGCCATCGCCTGCGGATTGAGCACGCTGATCGAGAGCGGAGTCCGCTGCAGGTTGGTTTCGCGCCGGAGCGCCGTGACGACGATGTCGCCGAGTTGGTTGTTCGCGGCTGGAGCAGGGGTCGGCTGAGCCGCGTCGGCGGGCTGAGTCGCCTCCGCCGGCTGGGCGGAATCGCCGCCGTTCGACGCCGCGGGCTCGGCCGCCGAGTCGTGTTGGGCGACGTCCTGAGCGAAAGCTGGCGTCGCGGCGAACGCGAACAGCGCCCCCCCCAGCAGCAGCTGCAGGCGGTAATCCTTTTGATTTCTCATGGAAATTTCCCTCGTTTCACAAAAGTGCGAGCCGATGGTCTGCGGCGCTCGCAGGCTCGGCGCTTGCCGCCGGTCCCGTCTGTTTCAGCCATTTCGCGAAGCTCGCCCCTGCTCTCCCGTCGCTCCGGGGCTAGCGGACGGCCATGTCGGTTTGATTGCAGTTCAGGGAATCTTCGGTGAATCCGGGCAGAGTCTGCGCGCCGCCGAGCAACCGCCTGCGTCTGTGGCTCAAGGTTCGCCGGGCGACGGGAGCCGCGCAGGCGCCCGGCCGCGGGCAGGCCGTGGCGACCGCTGCCCGAATCGAAAAGGCCCGGTCATCTGGAGGATGTCCGGGCCTTCGCAGCCTGCCGGGGCAGGCGAAGGAGCGGCAGGCGCCGCCCCGACCGGTCGGCTAGTTGCTGCTCGCGGTTTGCATGGGCTGGCCGTGCAGCGCCAGCGCCTCCCGCGCGATCACATAAGTGGGCAGGAACCGGCCGCCCGCGGTCTCCACGTCATACTGGTTCGGCGAGGCGAGCGCGCGCCGCCAGGCGGAGATCGCGTCGCGCTGGCGGCCGGCCAGCCAATAGACGTCGCCGAGATTGATCAGGCGGACCGGATCATTGGCGTCGAGGCGCCCGTCGTTGAGGATGGCTTCGGCGCGCGCCAGATCGCCCTGCTGGATCGCGGCGACGGCGACCGGGTCGGCGCCGTGCACGGTGATGGTCGAAGCCGGCGGCGCGGCGACGGCCGGGGCGGACAGGCACGCCAGCGTGACGAGCGAAAGCATCTTCATCGGCGGTTCCTCTCGAATGCGTTGGGCGATTGTTACGAGATTATGACGGTTTTCGCAATTTTTTGTGACTCAGGCGTGACCTTTTCATGAGAGCTGTGTCTTTCCCGCCCGGATCCCGAAAAATGGCCCCTGGCGACGATGCCTTCGCCCCACCTTGGGATGTCGGAAGCGACCTCCGCGCTCGTGCGGCGGGCCTTGCCGAGCGCAGGAGCCTGCTGCTCTTCGCCGGGCCTCAAGGCGTCGGCGTTCGGCCACTCTCGCCGCGGCCTCCGAGGAGAGACCGCGGGCGACGGCGACAGACGAGATCCTCTCGCGCACACCTGTGCGGGAATTGGCCTGACGCTACTCCAACCAGTAGCCCGCGGTCGCGGACGCACGGCGGAAGGCTTTTTCTGCCGCCTTGCGCGGCACCGCGGGGGCCGGCGCCAGCGTCTCGCCGGGGGCCAAGCGGGCGGCGACGGCCTCGGCGGTGCGATGGTCGTTGGCGATTCCGAGCTGCTCCTGCAGCTGCTTCAGCGCGGAGACGAAGCGGCTCGCGCGCGCGGCTTCGGCCCTGCCGGCATGGAGGCCGGCCAGGAATTCCGCCGCATAGCGCAACTTCTTGATGTCGATCCGGAGCTGATGCTCGGCGTCGGC
The DNA here is from genome assembly GCA_019239785.1 of Sphingomonadaceae bacterium. GTDB lineage: Bacteria > Pseudomonadota > Alphaproteobacteria > Sphingomonadales > Sphingomonadaceae > Allosphingosinicella. Next base: position 14,547 of record JAFAZM010000224.1, on the reverse strand, counting down.
GTCGAGGCTGCCGAGCTCGGCCCCGCGCCGCCGCGCCTTGCGCCATTGCCGTTCGAGCTGGTGCGCGGCGAGGGCGCGGACATTGGCTTCCGCCCGCGGCTTGAACCGCCAGCTGCCGAGCTCAAGCCAGAGCGCGAGCCGCAGCAGCAGCGTGCGGGCGCGCTCGGATTCGATGGCCGCCATCACCCGGTCATAGGCCGCCTCGCGCTCCGCATGCAGCCGTGCGCGGGCCTGACCGCCCTCGGCGAAGAGCGGCCAATCCTCGCCGGCGAGCAGGACGTCGAAATTGCGCGCCTCGCCGAACTGGCCGGCGAACCAGCGCAGCTCCTCGCGCAACGCCTGATAATCCTTCCCCTTCACCGCATGGCGGAACAGGCTCAGTGCCGAGCGCAGCCGCCGCAGCGCCACCCGCGCCTGATGCAGTGCGTCGGGGTCGCGCGCCCGCAGCAACGCGATCTCGTTCAGCCGGAACTGGCGCAGACAGGTATAAGCGATGGTGCGGAAGGCGTCGGCCTCGCTCATCCCGGGATCGAGCCGCACTGCATCGGCCTTGGCCGGCCGCCCAAGCCGCCCCTCCACCAGGGCATAGCCGCGCTCGTTCTTGCTCATCATCCCGAGCCGGAGCGGGGCGGCGCGGCCGATCTCCTCGGCCAGCGCGAACAAGGCGGCGGGCTTGCCGCGCTTGAGCTCGAGCTCCAGCTCGGTGAACGGTGCCTGCCTGCGCCGTGCGCTGACCGTGCCCTCGTCGAGCACCACTTCGATCAGGCTGCCGCGAATCTCGACCTGCCAGGAGGTGCGGGTGAAACGGGTGCGGACCAGGGGCTTCAACGCGTCGCGCTCAGCCTTGCCGAGCAGGCGGCGCACGAGCGCCGGCTGGAAGGCGCCGAGATCGAGGTCGAAGCGCGGCACCTCGGCCTCCCATTCCTCCCGGACGAACAGGCCGGCGGCGCTGCCGCGCTTGCGCTTGGCGGTCTGCACGTTGCGGCCGCCCGAGCGCCGCACCCGCAGCGAGACGCCGCTCCTGCGCAGGGCGCCGTCCTTCGTGTCGAAATAGAGCGATTCGCTGTCGTGGCTCTGCGCGGCCGCGGCGGCCAGGATCGGGGTTGCGCGGATCGGCGCGACGCTCGCCGGCTCGACGTCGAATTTCAGCTCGACTTCGTCGGACACAGCTTCCCCTTCGGGCGCCGGTCGCCCCCAGGCTTCCTGCCCGAGCTATGTTACGGTTTTGTGTGGCTGCAAAGACAGAAGGTGAAACCCCCGGGGACGGGCCGGCGATTTTCGCCCGCAAGCGCGACGGGGCCTTGCGCCGCTCGTGCCCGAATCCGGCACGGCTCGCGGCAATATCGCTGATCCAGATCAGCCTCGACCGGGGCGGCGAGGAACCGCGCCCGGCTTCGGGCGGTTCCTCGGCATCGACCACCGACGCACGAGGGGCCCGATGGCCGACACCAGAAGCAAGGCGAACGGCGCCGGCGAGAGCCAGGGCGGCGCCTATCCCAATCCCCACAGCGGCAAGGAAGGGAAGGACGACGAGTCCGGCTTCCTCGGCCACGGCGGCCAGAGCGACATCGGCTATGAAGGTCCCGACAATCCCAATGCGACAGCCTCAGAACAAGGAGACGAAAATGGCGAACGACCATGACATCGAGGTGCTGAACAGCCTGATCACGACGACGATCGACAGCGCCAACGGCTTCGAACATTCCGCCGAGCATGCCGATGCCGGCCGCTTCCGCGAGCTGTTCCAGGGATTCGCGCAGGAACGCCGCCGGGTGGTGAGCGCGCTGCAGGACGCCGTGCGCGCGCTCGGCGGCACGCCGAACGACGACGGCTCGCTGAAGGCCGACCTCCACCGGCGCTGGATCGACCTGCGCGACGCGATCTCCGGCGGCGGCGACAAGGAGATCGTCGAGGAGGTCGAGCGCGGCGAGGATTATCTGAAGGCGAAATATGAGGAGGCGATGCGGGATCCCGAGCTCGGCCAGACCGCCCGCGAGGTGATCAGCATGGCTTATACCTCGGTCCGCGCCGGCCACGACCGGGCGAGTCAGCTGAAGCACAGCCTGGAGGGCGCGTCGGCATGAACCTGAGGTCGCTGGTCAAGCCGCTCGGCTGGTTCTCGATCGGGCTGGGCGTCGCCGAATTGCTGGCGCCCCGGCGGATCGCCGAGGCCCATGGCGAGCCCAGGGCCGACACCCTGGTGCGCGGCTTCGGCGTGCGCGAGATCGCGGCGGGGATCGGCATCCTCGCCGCGCCGCAGCGCTCCGCCGGGCTCTGGACGCGCGCCGCCGGCGACGTGCTCGATATCGGCGCCGCCGGCCTTGCCGCCGCGAAAGGGCGGGGCAGGGCGCGTGCGATCGCGCTCGGCTCGCTCGCCTTCTGCGCCGGCGCGCTGGCGATCGACCTACTGACCGCGCGCGCGGTGGCCGAGCCGGCGCCGGAGCCGGCGCCGGCATGAGCGCTTCAGCGGAGCGCGGCCGCTGGCAGCCCTGGCTGGGCGCCTTCGTCGCGCTCGGCTGCCTCGTCACCATCGCCTGGGCGGTCGTCGAGACCTTTATCGGTTGAGGCGTCGCCCAGCGCTTTGGCCAAGAACCAGAGCGAAGCGCCGAGGTGCCAGAGGCCGCCCGGCACCCACATGATCAGGCCGGCGAGCTGCTGGTCCTCCGCCGGGCTCAGCCCCTCCGGCGTGAGGCCCAAAGCCGCATAAGGCGCGTACCAGGGGCTGTGCGAGAGCGCCATCAAGGCGCCGAGCCCGCCGCCCACCATCGAGGTCGCGAACAGGCAGAAGGCGGCGACCAGCCGGCCGCCGCGGCCGGCATTGTGCAGCATCGCCCACCAGAAGAGCAAAGCCGAGCCGACGAAGCAGAGATGCTGGACGACGTGCCAGCCTTCGCTTTCCAGCGCGAGGTCGAACAGCACCGGCGCGTGCCAGCCGATCATCACCGCGCTCTGGATCGCGGTTGCGACCAAGGGATTGGTCAGCGCGCTCCAGAATGGCCAGCGGGCGGCGCCGCCGAATACCTGGCGCAACGGCCGCGGGAAGGCCCAGAGGAAGACCGGGCCCGGCCGCGCCGCGACGAGCAACAGGGCGGCGACCAGCATGATGATCTCATGCTCGATCATGTGCAGCGCGAAGCTGTGCTCGCCGCCTTCGTGCAGCGGCGAGAGCAGGGCGCCGGCGAGGCTCAGCCAGCCCGCGCCGAACAGCAGGGCGCCGCGGCCGAGGCCGCTCCGCCCCCGCTCGGCGCGGCGCCGCAGCCGGGCGAAGCCGAGCGCATAGAGCAGGAGGGTCGCCGCCAACGGCAGCACGACCCCTGGCGACAAGGTCCAGTCGCTCAGGCCGCGCACGGCGGGATGATCAGCACGGAAACCGCCTGGAGGATGATGGCGAAGCCGCACAGCAAGGCGAGCAGAACGCCGAGCAGGCCCAGGAAGAGCGTGCCCTTATGGCCGTTCGCGCCCCGCCAGACGGCCAGCGCGAAGACGCCGCCGCCGACGTCGACCGCAAGCGCGATGACGCAGACGAGAAGGACAAAGCCGCCCTGGCCGCGGTTGCAGGCGTCGAAGATGGCGTCGCTCGCCACCTGCTGCGACACCGCCCAGGCGCAGGCGGCGAGCAGCAGGCCGAGCCAGGGGAGGCGCCGGGTCATGACCCCTGCAGCCTCGGCAGCCAGTAGATCAGCACGTACATCGGCAGCCAGGCCAGCCAGACGAAGCGCCAGTACATCGCATTCTCGGAGCAGTCGACGAAGCGCCGCCCCTCCATGCCGTGCTTGCCGTGCATCAGTCCGGCGAGGACCAGGGTATCCACCCAGTCGGTGCCGATATGGGTGGTGTGAAGGACGAGCAGCATCCAGATCACCGAGCCATAGGCATTGTCGTACCAGTAGATGTTCATCGAGTTGAACTCGAAGGCGCGCAGCACGACCAGGGCCAGGCCGATCGCGCCCATGATGAGGAGCAGCGGACGAAGCTTGCGCAGGTCGCCATGCTCGGCCGCATGCTTGGCGAGCGTGTTCGGGATCTCGCTGAGCAGCAGCAGGATCGTGAAGAGCGTGCCGGCGAGGATGTCGGGCGGGTGGTAGGGCGGGGGGGGCCAGGCCTGCTCCTGGCTCATCAGGAAGAAATAGGCGGCGATCGCAAGCGCGAACGCGGTGCCCTCGATCAGGAAGAAGGCGACGATCCCCCACCAGGTGAGCGAGCGATGGCCGAAGGCGTGGGTCGGCAGGCTGGAGACGTCGGTGGTGAAGGCGGGCGCTGGCATCAGTCGATCACCGGTTCAGGGCTGACTCTGGGATCCTTCGGCCAGAACCAGCCGATCAATGCGGCAGCCACCGGCACCGAGCCGATCACCAGCGCCCAGGGCGTGAAGATCGAGCAGATGAACAGCACCGTAGTCGCAAGCGCCGAGACGAAGGGCCAGATCGACGGCTCGGGCGAGGGCTCGCGAAGATCCGGCACGGCTTCCACGACGGTGGTGAGCAGCACCTCGCGCTCCTCGACGCGCAGGCCGTGCACGACCGGCAGCTCGTCGGGATGTTCCCAAAGCGGCGCATGGCCGTCGACCCGGGGGATGTGCGCGAAATTGTAGGCCGGTGGCGGCGAGGAGGTCGCCCATTCCAGGCCGGACGCATCCCAGGGGTTGGGGCTCGCGACGGCGCCGCGGCGGAGCGAGACCAAGGCGTTGAGCAGGAATATCCCGAGCGCCAGCGCGAAGGCGAAGGCGCCGATCGAAGCCGCAAGGTTGAGGCCGTCCCAGCCCATTCCCGCCGGATAGGTGTAGACGCGCCGGGGCATGCCGAGGATGCCGAGGAAGTGCATCGGCATGAAGGCGAGCTGGAAGCCGAGGAAGCCGAGCCAGAAGGAAAGCTTGCCCCAGCCCTCCGACATCATCCGCCCGCTGATCTTCGGATACCAATAGGTGATTGCGCCGAGCAACGGAAAGACGGCGCCGCCGATCAGCACGTAGTGGAAATGGGCGACCACGAAATAGGTGTCGTGGACCTGCAGGTCGATCGGCACACTTGCCAGCATCACCCCGGTCATGCCGCCGATCACGAAGGTGATGATGAAGCCGACGACCCAGAGCATCGGCACCGCGAAGCGCGGCCGTCCGTCCCAGATCGTCGCGATCCAGAAGAAGATCTGGATGCCGGCGGGGATCGAAACCGCCATGCTTGCCGCGGTGTAGAAGGCATAGCCCTGGCGCGGCAGGCCGGTCGCGAACATGTGGTGGACCCAGAGGCCGAAGGCGAGCAGGCCGGTGCCGACCAGAGCGAGCACCACCGCCGGATAGCCGATGATCCGGCGGCGGCTGAACGTCTGCACGATCTCCGAGACGAACCCGGTGGCGGGCAGGAAGATGATGTAGACCTCGGGATGGCCGAAGAACCAGAACAGGTGCTGCCAGAGCAGGGGATCGCCATATTCCCAGCTGTTGAAGAATTGGGTGCCGACCAGCCGGTCCGACATCAGCATCCCGGAGGTCAGCGCCACCGATGGCATCGAGAAGACGATCATCAAGGCCACGACCAGCATCGCCCAGACGAAGAGCGGCATCCGCCCGAGGCTCATTCCCGGCGCGCGCTGCTTGAGGATGGTCGCGATCATCACCACGGCCGCAGCCAGCGCCGCGACCTCCGTGAAGGTGATCATCTGCGCCCAGAAGTCGACCCTCTTGCCCGGCGAATATTCCGGGCCGGAGAGCGGGACGTAGGAGAACCAGCCGGCATCCGGGCCTACGTTCAGGGCAAAGGCGACCCAGAGCATGATGCCGCCGGCGAGATAGACGTAATAAGAGAAGGCGTTGAGCCGGGAGAAGGCGGTGTTGCGCGTCCCCAGCATGAGCGGGATCAGATAGACCGCCATCGCCTCCATCACCGGCACGGCGAAGAGGAACATCATCGTCGTGCCGTGCATGGTGAAGATCTGATTGTAGCGGTCCGGCGTGATCAGTCCGCTCTCGGGCCGGGCGAGCTGCAGCCGCATCAGCAAGGCGAGGATGCCGGCAAGCACCATGAAGCCGAAGGCGGTGACGAGATAACGGCGGCCGATCTCCTTGTGATCGACGGTGGAGAACCAGCCGATCAGGCCGGCCGGGCGGCGCCAGGTCTCGGTGAGGCGGGCGTCGAGCGCCGCGCCGGTCAGCTCCGGCCCGTCCCGCAAATGGTCGCGCGGCGACATCTTCGCCTTCATCGCAGCGTCTCCAGATAAGCGGTGATGGCGTTCAGTTGGACGGGGCTGAGCGGGACGACCGGCATGTTGTTGCCGGGCTTGGCCGCCTGCGGATCGGCGATCCAGTTGGCGAGGTTCTGGTGATTCATCGGCAGCGTTCCGGCGGCGATCGAGCGGCGGCTGGCGACATGGCTGAGATCGGGGGCGACCTGGCCGGAGGCGGTCGTGCCGGCGACATTGTGGCAGGAGGCGCAGGGGCCCCTCGTGAAGTAGGTCTGGCCCTCCTGGGCGAGCGGGGTCGTCGGCGGCGCGGGCGAGGCGAGCTGCTGCGTACGCCAGAGGTTGAAAGCTTCGGGACTCTCGACGGTCACGTCGAGCGCCATGTTGGTATGCTGCATCCCGCAATATTCGGCGCACTGGGCGCGGTAGATCCCTTCGTGCAGCGGCAGCAGCGACAGGTCGGTGACGCGGCCTGGGATCAGATCCTGCTTGCCGGCAAGGTTCGGGATCCAGAGGCTGTGGATGACGTCGTCGGAGCGCAGGCTGATCTGGACCGGCACGCCGACCGGCAGGTGCAGCTCGTTGGCGGTGTGCACGATCCGGCTCGGATCGCCATTCTCGTAGCGCACCTCCCACCACCATTGATGGCCGATCAGGGTGATCTCGACGCCCGGCCGGTCGCCGGCCTGGGCGAGCCCGCGATCCGTGAACCAGGTGGCGAGGGTGAGCCCGCCGAGCGTAAGCGAGATGATCACGACCCAGACGACGAGGCTTCGCCGCAGCGCCGGCTCACGGCTCTGCTCGCGCCGCCGCCGCAGGATCGCCCAGAAGAGGAAGATCAGAACGAGCAGGTAGAAGAAGGAGGTGACGCCGAGGAAGATCCCGAACAGGTGAAAGATCAGGACGCTGTGCTGGCCGTCATTGCCGGCGGCGGACTGGATCGTGTGCAAAGCGGCGCTCACGGCACGCTCTTCTGGTCGTTGATGGGGGAGACCCGGCGCATCGGCACGGGCCGGTCCAGATCCATCGGCGGCACATTGGCCGGCTCGTCGGCGCGCGACGGGCGCATGTCGTGGCGCGTCTGCGCGGACATGGTGCGCACGAAGGCCGCGATCTGCCAAGCCTGGTCCTCGGTGATCCGGCCGCGGAAGGCGGGCATGCCGCCCGGCCGGCCGTTCAGGATCGTCGAGACGATCTGCTCCATCGAGCCGCCATAGCGCCATTCCGCATCGCGTAGCGGCGGCCCCATGCCGCCGCCGCCGTGCGAATGGCAGCCGCCGCAATTCATCCAGCCGAACAGCCGCTGGCCCTGGGAGATGTGCCAGGCATTGCCCTCGAACGCGGCCGCGCGCGACGAGGCCTGCATCGCGGTGCTTTGATAATCGCGCGTCTCCCGGCCGCAGCCGGCGAGGGCTGCGACGAGCACCGCCACGACCAGCTCAGCGGGGAAGCGCGAAGACATAGAGCCTCCCTGCCGCCTGGGTCCGCGCCGGCAGGTCCGGCACCGCATTGACGAAGCCGAGCGCCGTGGTGGGATCCGCCTTGTCGAGCGCGCCGGCGACCAGCGCGCCGGACCAGCCGCCGACGCCCGCGAAGATCGCGACATATTCCCGCCCGTCGGGGCCGCGATAGGCGATCGGCATGCCGATCGTCCCCGAGTTCAGCTGGAACTGCCAGAGCAGCCGGCCGCTGCGCGCGTCGACCGCTTTGAAGAGGCCGTCCATCGTCCCGTAGAAGACGACGTCGCCGGCGGTGGCGAGCGCGCCGCTCCACAAAGGCAGGTCCTCGCGGATCCGCCAGACCGGGCGCCGCGCGACAGGGTCCCAGGCGGTCAGCTCGCCGCGATTGCCGCCGGGGCCGGCGAACATCCGCGCCTCGGAGCCGAGATAGGGCGTGCCGGCAATGTAATTGGCTTCGCCGACGCCTTCGTCCATGCAGATGTTGAGGTGCGGGATGTAGATCAGCCCGGTGCGCGGCGAGAAGGCGGAGGGGTTCCAGTCCTTGCCGCCGGGCGCGGCGGGGCAGATGTCGCGGGTGACCCGGCCCGAATGGGGCAATTTGTCCTCGGCCACGTCCGGCCGGCCGGTGGCAAGGTCGATGCTGCGGATGGAGTTCACATAAGCGAAGGGATCGGCCGAGAGGACCTGGCCGCTCGCCCGGTCGAAGACGTAGAGGAAGCCGTTGCGCGCCGGCCGCACCACCACCGGCCGCATCGCGCCGCCGACCGGCATCTGCAGCAGCAGGCTCTCGTTGATGTCGTCATGGTCGAACAGGTCGTGCGGCGTGGTCTGGTAGAACCAGTGCGCCTGGCCGGTGCGGATGTCGCGGGCGAAGACGCCTGTGGTCCATTTGTTGTCGCCGGGCCTTTGCTCACTATTCCACGGTCCCGGATTGCCGGTGCCGTAGAAGATCAGGTGGCTGGCGGGATCGTAGCTGATCCAGCCCCAGGGATTGCCGCCGCCGAGCCGCCAGCCTTCGGGCTGCCAGCTATGGACGCCGAGATCCTGCCCGCGGTCCGAGACGTAGGGTGGGTGGAAATCGGCGCCGATCAGCACGTCCGAATCAGGTCCGGTGCTGTAGGCCTTCCAGACCCGGGCGCCGGTGGCCGCGTCGAGCGCCGCGAGCCAGCCGCGCACGCCGAACTCGCCGCCCGAGCTGCCGACCAGCACCCGGCCTTCGGCGACCAACGGCGCCATCGTGACGGTCTCGCCGAGATTGATGTCGGCGAGCTGGGTCCGCCAGAGCTCGCGCCCGCTCGCGGCGTCGAGCGCGATCGTCTGGCCGTCCAGCGTGTTGAAGAAGAGCCGCCCGTCCGCGTAGCTCGCGCCGCGATTGACGACGTCGCAGCAGGCGACGCCCTCGGCCCGCGGGATCACCGGCGCGTGATAGGTCCATTTGACCGGGTGGTTGGGCTGGCTGAGGTCGAGCGCCGTCACCGCATTGGGAAAGGGGCTGACGAGGTACATGATTCCGCCGACGACCAGCGGCGCCGCCTCGTGGCCGCGCGGAATGCCGTCGTCATAGGTGAAGACCTGGCGCAGCCGGCCGACATTGGCGGTATTGATCTCGTCGAGACCGCTGAACCGGGTCGCCGCATAATCGCCGAGCGGCATCGTCCATTCGCCAGGCGCGCCGGTGGGCGCGGCCGCGACGGGATCGGGGATGGCGCGCGCATTGGCGGCCGGCAGCGGCGCCAGCGTCTCGAGCCGCGCCGGCCCCCGTCCCGCCAAAGGCGACTGGTCCGCCGGCTTCAAAGCCCAGGCGGCGCCCACCAGGATCGCGAGCAACAAGGCGCCATATCCCCAGGCGCCCAACCCTTTGAGCATCGTTCCTCCTGGCGCCGACAAAGCCGCTTCCGGAACGATGGTTCCGCCGTCTCCGTGGCCGCTAATGCAGGTTAGGACGATTGGCCCAGGCCGGGGATCGGAGCTGCTGTCGTCGCCCAGGCCGTCCGGACGCGCGTCGCGCCGGGCACCGGGCGGCGGGGAGCCGGAGCTAGAGCTTGCCTTCGTCGCGCTGGCGATAGGCGCCGGCCAGCTTGGCGGCGTCGGCGCGGACGTCCTCGTCGGGATCCGCTTCGGCCATGCGCTCGATCGTGGCGCGGAAATCGGGCCATTCGAGCCAGCTCGCGGCGAGCAGGGCGATGCGGCGGACGCCGGGGTCCTCGTGCGCCAGCCTTTTCTCGATGAGGGCCACGAGCCGCTCATGCCCGGCCTGGTCGCCGAGCACGGTCGCGCTCAGCATCCAGTTCACCATGGTCTGCAGATCTTCCCGGTCCTTCTCCGCGGCGGCGAGCAGTGATGCGTCGGGCGCGTGATCGAAGATGTCCATCACCTGCTCGGCGAGCTCGTCGGCCTCGGGGCCGCGTATGAAGACATAGCGCACCTTGACGAACTGATCCTCGATATAATGGACCGTGCTCGTGCCTTCCCGGCCGGCGCGGTAGATCTGCTCGTAGGTGCTGTCGCGGCCGGCTGGATGTTCCTTGACCAGCTCCCAGCCCATCCTGGCGGCTCCTTCGCGGAAATCTTCCGGAAGCACTTCGTGATCGAGAATGACCTTGCGCTCGCCCATCTTCATTGTCCCGAGCTGATATATTTATGGAGTCGCTTCCTGATAGCATCGCGGAGCCAGCGGATAAACTTGGCTTCCGACTTGGTCACCGGCTGATTGCCCGAGGCGAGCTCGCTCTTGATCCAGCTGGTCAGCAATGCGGTCGAGCGTTTCTGAACCTCGTCGACCGCGGTGGCATCCTTCTGCGCCTCGTCGCGGATATTCTTGGCGGCCTTCGGGTTGGGAGTCTTCTTCGTTTCCTGCTTGAGCGCCCTTTGCTCGGCCTCCGCCCGTATATCGCGCTGAGCCGCGCCGAGATCCTTATCCTCTCTCTTGGCGTTCTCGAGCGCCCTTGCCTGAGCCTTCTTCGCGCCGGTCACCTCCGCCGGATGCGCCTTGAACCCCTCGGTCAGGGTCATCTTCGGATCGCGCTCCATCTGGTCGCGAGTCATCAGGCCGAAGCCGAGATTCTCCGCATGGCGTGCGATCTCCTGGCCGTGCAGCAGGACATCGAGCTCTCCCAGCCTCTGTGCGTCGGGATGGTCGCCCACATCCTTGCCGCCGCCGAGATCCTTGAGCCCCTGGAGCGTGGCGGCTTTCCGGGCCGCAGAGGCGAGTTCCGCCTGCTTCTGCAGCTCGGCCGGGTCCACCACCGCCGGCGCAGCGGCGGGCGCGGCGGCGGGCGCCGGCGAGGGAGCGGCGGCAGGGAGCTGGGGCGCTTGGGCGGGCGGGGCGGCGGCGAGCGCCGGCGGCGCAGCGGCGGCCGGCTCCTGGGGCGACGGGGCAGGTGGGGCAGGGGCAGCGGCGGCTGGGTCCTTTGGGGCTTTGGGCTGCTTGGGAGGCTTAGGCTCCTTGGGCGGTGCCGGGGGCGCGGGTTCGGCGTCGAGCTTGTCGATCAGGCCGGTTTTCCTCTTCGCGCCCTCCTTGGAGAAATAGGGGGCGCCCATCGTCTTGGCCTTGTGGACCACACGGTCCGGGTCGTTCTGGTTCTTCATCCGCTGCCATTCGACCTCGAGGTCCGTGCCCTTCGCGGTCCCGACCTTGAATTGGGGCGACTTTGGCAGGGTCTGTCCCGGCTGCTCCACCATCAAGGTCGCGAACGCCAGCTTGTCGCGGGGGCGCGAGATGTCGAGCTTCGGCCTGTCGCCTGCTTCGGGTTGTGCGGCGATCTTCCCCTTCATCTCGGCGCGCGCGTCCTTCATGTGCTTATGCTGCTTCAGGGTCGTCGTGCAGACCTCGTTGATGATCACCAGCAGCTTCCCGTCGTCGATGCCGATGGTGACTCCGCCGCCGATGTCGAACTCCGGATTGATCGTTGCGCGGAACTTGCCCTGCTTGCCGGCGGGATTGAGCTTCAGGTCGGTCAGCTTGTACTGCAGCTTCCAGATCATCAGCTGCGCCTTGACCCGCAGGCTCGACGGGTCCTTGGCGAGGAAAGCGTCTACCTTCCCGGGCAACTCGCGCTGGGCGCGTTCGACGTCGCGCTTGATGTCCGCCTCGGTGCGGTTGGCCTTGCCGGTGACCTTGTCAACGAGCAGCTTGCCGAGCTTCTTCGCCTGCGCGACCACCCAGGCGACCGCCTTGTCCATCCCCTTGTCGATCGGGGCGCGGACCTTGTTGACGATGTTCAGCACCGCGTCGGAGATCTTGCCGAGGCCGGCGATGCGGGCGAGGAAGGAGATCACGACGGTGAGCGCGGTCGCCATCGTCTGCTCGACCCGGTTCGCGGCCGGCGCGATGTTGCCGGAGGCGATGGTCGCGATCGAATCGATGAAGCCGGCGGCGACCTGCGCGATCTGCGACAGCCGCTCCTTGAAGAACATGATCGTGTTGTAGATCGCGATGATCGCCTGGATCAGCGCGCCCGCCGGGCTCAGCATCGAGAGCAACTTGGTGACCGCGGCCTCGACCACCTTGGACTTCACGAAGTCCATCACCTGCTCGATCACCATCTCCTTGAGGTTGGTGAGCGCCTCGACGATTTTCTGCCAGGCCGCGGCCGGCCCTTCGGTCACCAGGGTCTTGACCAGGTCGAAGCCCATTTCGAGGCCCTTGACCACCGTCTCGCTGGTCGCCTTCACCAGCTTCGCCCGCAGGTTCGCCCAGGTGAGGCCGAGCACCGACAGGACGAACTTCACGATCTCCATCAGGGAGAAACCCTGCGGGATGTAGACGCCGGCGCCGGCCATCGCCCCGGTCAGCCAGCCGATCAAAGACGCCTTCAAATGGGTCAGGAAATTGCCGGCGAACTGGTTGAAGCCCTGCATCGCCGCGGCGACGAGGGTTTTCACGAAACCGACCGGATTCTTGAGGATCGTGTTGAACGCGGCGCCGGCCTTGGCGATGTAGGGCATCACCCCCGGCGCCACGACCTCGACGATGATCTTCAGCAGGTCGATCACCGTGCCGAGCGCCCAGGCGCCGAAATCGCCGAGGAAGTTGCCGAACACCTTGGCGAGCTTCAGGAAGGCGCTCGGCAGAACGACGAAGTCCGCGATCTCCAGGCCCTTCAATGCGGCCATGAAGCGGTCCGGAATGCTTGCGACCAGCGCCTTGAGCCCGCCCATCGCGCCCTTGAACCAGGCCCAGGCGCGGGGGATCGCCTTGGCCTTCTGGATGTTGCCCCAGAGCTCGTCCTGGCCGATCAGGGTCAGCAGCCCGCCGATCACATTCTCGGCAGTGGGGGTGACCGCCTCGCCGGTCACCGGATCGAAGCCGATGATCACCTTGAGCAAAGGATAGCCGGCCGTGCCTTCGGCGAGCGCGGCGAGCGGCCGCAGCACCGCTTCGCGCACCATGCGCAGGATCTCGCCGATCAGGGTCTTGGCGAAGGCGATGATCTTCGAGATCGGCTCGGTGAAGATCGCCTTCGCCCGCTCCCAGACCCCGCTGAGGTTGAAGATGTCCTTCCAGCTCAGCGAATCCATGAACTTGTCGAGCGCGGCCTTGATCGCCGCGCCGGTGATGCCGAGCGACTTGAGCTGGCCCTCGATCCAGCTGCCGACCTTGTCGAAGATGCCGTAGCTGTCCAGCACCTTGGTGATGACGAAGCCGCCCGGCATGAACTCGACGATTGCCCGCAATATGTTGGCCGCGCTCGCCTCGACCGGGCTCATGTTGATCGGATTGACCCCGATCAGGATGGTGAACATCCGGTAGCCCGGGATCGCATTGGCGGCGTCTGCGAAGAAGTCGAGCGCGTCCTTGAGGCCGAGGCGGCTGGCCTGGCGCGGGGTGCGCTCGCTGACCCGCGGCCCGCTCGGCGCGATCGCCTTGCGCTGGATCGTCTCGCCCTGCTGGATGGTGTGGGTCAGCTCGTGCGCGAGCAGGTGCATGCCGTCCCTGGTCTCGGGCGCGAACTGGCCCTCGCCGAAGAAGACGTCCTTGCCGTGGGTGAAGGCGCGCGCCTGGAGCTTGCCGGCGAGCTTGTCCGCCTTGGCGCCGGTATGGACCCGGACCCCGCCGAGATTCGCCCCGAAGCGCGGCTCGAGGAAGCCGCGCGCCTTGGCGGGCAAAGGCCGGCCGCCGCCGGAGGCGGAGCGGACCTCGGCCGCGACCGCAGGGTGGGCAGCGGCAGGGCCGGCCGCGCCGGCGGGCGCGCGATGGATTGCGCGTCCGCTACGCTGCGTCGCCGCCGGCGCCGGATCTGGCATCGAGACGACCGCGTTGGCGATCCGGTCCGCTTCCTGCTCGGCGGCGTCGTCCGGCTGCGAGATGCGCAGCGACGGCTGGATCGTGCGCGGCGAGAGCAGGGTCGAGCGGGTCGCGTCGAAGGCTTTGCGCGCGAGCGTCGGGCGGGCCGTCTCGCTCGCCTTGGCGCGGCGCGTCTCGGCGTCCCGCGATGGCTCCTCGGCCCTGGCCGCGCGCGCCGCCTCGGCCATCTCAGCCGACCGCCGCGAGCGGCAGCTTCAGCGGGCAATAATCGCCGGTCTTGCGATATTCGCGGACCACGGCGCGGCGCAGCTCTCCATCGCCGATCGCGCCGTCGCCTTCCAGCGAAAGCAGGCGGGCGTGGAGCGCGACGTTGCGCAGCTGGCCGCCGCTCAGGGCGCAGCGGCAGGCGACGTCCCGCAACAGGGCCTCGGAGACACAATGGCCTTCGCCGAGCTGCTGGCGCAAGATCTCCTGGCGGCGGACCTCGTCGGGCGCGCGGAAAGCCAGCACCGCGTCCATCCGGCGCGAGAAGGCCGGATCGATCCGCTCGGCATCGTTGGAGGTGACGATCAAGATGCCGTCGAACGTCTCGATCCGCTGCAGCAGATAATTGGTCTCGAGATTGGCGTAGCGGTCGTTCGCGCTGGCGACGTCGGTGCGGCGGGC
>JAFAZM010000146.1 GCA_019239785.1 Sphingomonadaceae bacterium | reverse complement strand
GGATCTCGGCGCGGGCGTCATATCGCGTCTGATGGACATCGATGTGGGTCGCCTCGGCCTCGACCGATGGATCGAGCGAGTAGCGGATCGGGACGCCATAGAAGGCATTATGGTGCGTGATCGACGCACCGATGTTCAGGCCGCCATCGACATAAGCGAGTGCGCCGGCAGCCTCGAACGAGCGGCCGTCGCTGTTCGGGAGGTCGCCTCGAAGGCCGGCCAGGGCGCGAATGTCGGCGTCGGGGCTGGCCAGGGCCTGGCGGCGCAACGGTTCGGCGAGGATATAGCCGCCGGTGCGCAGGTCGTCGTTCTTGGTCCAGCTGGCATCGGCGTGGGCCACCAGATGCCCGGCGATCGGCACATTGGCCTGCCCGCTGATGAGCCGTTCGTTCGCCGCCGTCGCATAGCCGGCAATTGCGTTGGCAGCGAGCGGGGCGGGAGGCGTCCGCCGGGGAATGCGCGCGTCGAGCACGTTCACCACCCCTCCGATTGCCGAGGAGCCGTAAATCAACGCCGCTGGGCCGTGCAGGATTTCGATGGATTCCGCAGTCAGCGGATTGATCGCCACCGCATGGTCGCTCGACGATGAAGATACGTCGAGGCTGCCGATCCCGTCGGTGAGAATGCGAATGCGGTCGCCGGCCAGCCCGCGCAGGACCGGCTTGGCGACGTTGGGGCCCGACCCGGACGCCGTAACCCCGGGCTGGCTGGAGAGGGTCTCGCCAATGGTCGGGCGGACGTTTTCGGCGAGCGAGGCACCGCTCAACACGGCGACGTCCCCCAGCACGTCGTCCGTCCGGCGCCGGCGACCGGTGACCACGATCGCGTCGTCGGGGTTCGGCGGCGCTCGTACCGTCAATGAAGGTTGCGAAGAGCGGGACGCATCGCCCGGGCTCGCAGAGCTCGGAGTGGGAGCCGGATCGACTGGGACGGCCTGGGCCCCCGTCTCCGCATTGGGCTGCGCATCCGCATTGGCTGTGCCGGCGCCGGCGCCGGCGTCGGAATTGGCTGCCGGGGCCGGCGCCGGCACGGCAACCTGGGCGAAGGCGCCCTGAGGAAGCAGGGCGACTGCGGTCCCGGCCAGAAGGCAAAAGCGAAACATATCTGTTTCCGTTCATCTCGGCTGCCTTGCTGGCAGCTTGTCTGCACTTGAGCAGCGCAAAGGAATTCAGACGGGGGTTTCCCGGCTGAAGCGGCCTGGCCGCCGCATATATGGTCTGGCGATGTCCGCGAATGGCGCCTGGGAGGCCCTGCGATCGCGGCACGCCGGAGCGGCGGCCTGCGGTCAGGCGACCGGCGGCTCCAGCAACGGGGGGATCGAGCGGCCCGGCAGCGGCGGGACCTGCATCCGCGCTTCCGGCAGCGGCTCGGCCGCAAGCGGCACCGGCGTCAGCGCCGCGGCGGGCAGGATGTAGGCCGGCAGCGAGACGGACGCGCTGCCGCCGAGCGTGCCGCTTTTGGAGCCGACCGCGGCGGCCGCCTCCTCCGTCAGCGCCACCGCCGCGACCTTCGCATCGTGACTCTGCCGCGCGATCGCATGCTCGCGCGCATCCCGGTGCCGGCACATGGCGTCGGCGGCCGCGGACCCGTTCGCGACCACGAGCGCGATCATCATCAGCAGGGTGAGCAGGCGGGCCATCGTTGCGTTCACCTAAGGCCGCGTAACAATATATCAACTGGATTCATCGCGTGCCCGGTGCGGCTCGCCGCAGAGACTGCGACAATTCGGGACAAGATTTTTCCCCGCCGACAAAGTTGCGCGACAGCGCTCGCGCAGGGAGTCTGGTGAAGTCCGTTAGGACAGGATGGAGGATCCCCAATGAAATTGCAGCTCATGCTTTCCGGCGCGGCCTTGCTCGCCGTCGCCGGCTTCGCCGCGGCCCAGCCCCCGGGCGACCGCCCCGGCCCCGAGGGCGACGTCACCCGCCAGCAGGTGATCGCTCATGTCGACGAGATGTTCGCGCGGCTCGACGCCAACCATGACGGCCGCATCACCCAGGACGAGCGGCAGGCTATGCGCGAGCACCGCCGCGCCGAGATGCAGCAGCGGCGGGCGGAGATGCAGCAGCATATGTTCGACCGGCTCGACGCCAATCATGACGGCGCGATCAGCCGCGAGGAGTTCGCCGCCGCCCACGCGATGCGCGGCCCCGGCGGGCCCGAGGGCCCGGGCGGCCCGGACGGTCCCGACGGTCCGCACCGGATGCGCATGGGCGGCGGCCCGGGCGGCATGCACGGCCGGATGATGATGTTCGCCGGCGACGGCGACATCACGCTGGAGCAGGCGCGCGCGCAGGCGCTCGCGCATTTCGACCGCGCCGACGCCAATCATGACGGCACGCTGACGCCCGACGAGCGCCGCGCGGCGCGTGAGCAGATGCGCGGCGGCCCGGACGAGCCGCGGCCCAACTGAGCCGCCGAAAGGCAAGGGGCGGGCGCGAAAGCGCCCGCTCCGAACCCGTCCGGCCAAGATTCGCCCGGATATCGCCCGCCTTGATTCAGATCAGGCAGATTTTCCGACATCCATGCCACTATCCGGCGACTATGGAGTCGCCGGGGGCGATCGCAAAGGTCCGGGGGGACAAGTGGGCTATTACCGACTCTATTTGCTCGACGGTCCGGAAGGACGCTTCGTCGGCTTCGAGGAGATCGAAGCGGCCGACGACGTCGAGGCCGTGCGTCTCGCCGAAGCCATGCCGGACCGCCACGCCCGCGAGCTCTGGTGCGGCAAGCGCAAGGTGAAGAGCTTCGCCGCGAAGGACGTGGCGGGGAGCTAGCTCCCAGCACCCTCTCCCGTTTCGGGGAGAGGGAGGGGCCCGCTCGCGAAGCGAGTGGGAGGGTGAGGGCAAGGGCGGCCGACTGGCTCGAACGCTGCAATAACCCACCCACGTCGCACCCTCACCCTGCCGGCCTGCGGCCGGCTGTCCCTCTCCCCAAATGGGAGAGGGAGGGGAGTTACCTCTCCTTCGGCAGCAGGATCCGCGCCAGCAGGCCGCCGCCCTCGCGATTCTCCAGCACCAGCGACCCGCCATGCGCCTGCGCGGCGGCGCGGGCCAAAGCGAGGCCCAGGCCGGAGCCGCCGGTCTCCCGGTTGCGCGAGCCTTCCAGGCGGACGAACGGCTCCTGCACCTTGCCGAGCGCGGCCTCCGGGATGCCCGGTCCGCGGTCGGCGATCTCGACCGCGATGCCGCCGTCGGCCGCGCGCACCGCGACCTCGGCGGCGCCGGCATATTTGACCGCATTGTCGACCAGGTTGCGCACCGCCCGGCGCAGCAGGTTCGGCTGCACCGCCGCGGTCCGCCGCGACCCTTCCTCGAAGCGCACGTCATGGCCGAGCGCGCGGAACTCCTCGACCACCGTGTCGGCAAGCGCCGAGACGTCGACCGGACGCAGCGTCTCCGCGGCGCGGCCGGAGCGGGCCAGCGCCAGCGTGTCGTCGAGCATCGCCGTCATTTCCTCGATCGTCGCGATCATCTTCGCCCGCTCGGCCTCGGGCTCGACGCTCTCGGCGCGGATGCGGAGCGAGGCCAGAGGCGTGCGCAGATCGTGGCCGATCGCGCCGAGCATCCGGTCCTTCTCGTCGAACATCGCCGAGACGCGGGCGCTCATCGCGTTGAAGGCGAGGATGGCGCCGCGGACGTCGGCCGGCCCGCGCGGCTCGACCTGCGGCGCTTCGCCGCGGCCCTCGAAGCTTTCCGCGGCGGCGGTGAGATCGCGCAGCGGCCGCGCCAGCCGCCGCGCGATCCAGATCATCGCGGCGAGGATCAGCACGTAGATGAGCAGGGTCGAGCCGGCGGCCTGGATGGCGAGCCAGGGATTGGGCCGGGGCGTGATCATCCGGGCGTTGACCCAGGAACCGTCGGCGAGCTGGGCGGAGAGCCAGAGGGTCTGCAGGTGCCGGATGCGTTCCTCGGCCTGCCGCTGCTCCTCCGGGCTGAGCTGGTCGCGGATCCGCTGCGGCAGCTCGACCTCGTCGCGCAATGCGCCGCGCGCATCGCGCAGGCTGACGCCCGCTTCCTCCGCCTGGTCGCGGAGCCGCGCCGCGATCCGCGGGTCGCTGGCCTGGGCCGGGATCGCGCTGTCCGTGCCGATCTCATAGCGGCCGCGCCGGCCGCGCTCCTGGAGCAGGGCGGCGCGCTGGGCCGGCGGCGCCGCCGCGACACGCTGCAGCAGGGTCGCGAACCGCGAGGTGGGCGGCGCCTCGATCTGGAAATGGCTCGCCCGCTGCCGCTCGGCGAAGAGCACGCCGAAATTGATCGCCTGCGCCGCGAGCAGGGCGATCGCCATGACCAAAGCGATCTGCCCGATCAGGCTGGCGGGCAGGAACCGCCTCAACCGGTTCACAGCCGCCTCACTTCCGCCGCAAGCATGTAGCCGCCGCCCCAGACCGTCTTGATCAGCTTCGGGTTGGAGGGATCGAGCTCGATCTTCTTACGGAGGCGGCTGATATGGTTGTCGATGCTGCGCTCGAAGGCGGCGAGCTCGCGGCCCTGGCTGAGGTCGAGCAATTGGTCGCGGCTGAGCACGCGGCGCGGATGAGTCACGAAGGCGTGGAGGAGGTTGTACTCGCCCGTCGACAAGGGAATCGCGACATGGTCCTCGCCGACCAATTCGCGCTCGCCGGTCTTCAAGAGCCAGGGGCCGAAGCCGTAAGTGTCGGCATCGGGCGCGCGCACCCGAGATTCGCCGGCGCGGCGCAGCACCGCCTTGATCCGCGCCAGCAATTCGCGCGGGGAGAATGGCTTGGTGACATAATCGTCGGCGCCGATCTCCAGGCCGACGACGCGGTCCATCTCCTCGGTCTTGGCGGTGAGCAGGATGATCGGGACCTGGGTGGTCGCGCGGATGAAGCCGGCGAGCGTCAGCCCATCCTCGCCGGGCATCATGATGTCGAGCAGGACGAGATCGATCGCATAGGCCGACAGCATCTGCCGCGCGGCCGCCGCATTCTCGGCCTTGGTCACGCGCACGCCGTTGCGGCTCAGATAGGAAGCGAGCGGCTCCCTGATCTCGCGTTCGTCGTCGACCAGCAGGATATGCGGTTCGTCGGCCATCGGGACATATTATGGCGGGCCGCCCTACGCGCGCCAGCAGAAGCTTGTCGCATAGTGTCGTCAATTGTCTCGCCTTATGTCAGGCTTCATAAGGCCGGAATGACAAACGTCGCCGCCGATCTTGCTCGAGCCGCCCTCGCGCGCGGCGACCTGATCGCGGCCTATGACGTCGCCACCGCCGCCATCGCCGAGGGCGATCCGGGCGGCACCGTCCGTCACCAGCAGGTGCTCGCTCTGGCGCGGATGGGCGACACCGAACGGGCGATGGACCTGTTCGCCGCCTACGGGCTCGACCGCTCGACCGATCCGCACGAGCGTGCGATCGGTGCGCGGCTGCTGAAGGACCGCGCGCTGGCGGCGCCGGCGGGGGAGGGGCGGCAGCTGGCGCTTGCCAGAGCGTATGACGCCTATCACGCCATCTATCTGGAGAGCGGCGACAGTTTTCCGGGCATCAACGCGGCGACCCTCGCTTTGCTCGCCGGCGACGCCGCGCAGTCGGAAGCGCTCGCCCGCGCCTTGCTCGACGATCCGGAGGTTGCCGCGCCGCGCGACTATTACAAGGCGGCGACCCGGGCGGAGGCCTTGCTGCTGCTCGGCCGCACCGCCGAGGTCACCGAGACGCTGGCGGGCGAGGCGATCCGCGGCAGCGGCGATTATGGCGGCCGCTCGACGACGCTGCGCCAGCTCGCGATGGTCGCAGCCCATCTCGGCATAAGCGAGACGGAGCGGGCGGCTTTGCTGGCGCCGCTGGCGCCGCCGCGCGTCGCCCATTTCTGCGGCCATATGTTCGGCGCCGATGCGGACGCGGAGGCGCAGATCCGCGCTACGGTCGACGACTTGCTCGAGCAGGAAGGGGTCGGCTTCGCCTACGGCGCTTTGGCCTGCGGTGCCGACATCGTCGCGGCGGAAGCCCTGCTCGACCGCGGTGTCGAGCTCAACGTCGTGCTGCCGTTCGAGGAAGAGGATTTCCTGCTCCAGTCGGTGCTGCCGGGCGGCGCCGGCTGGGAGGCGCGCTACCGCGCCTGCCGCGACCGGGCCGCGCGCCTCGTCTATGCGAGCCCGATGGCCTATTTCGGCAACCCCGCCCAATATGGCTATGCCAGCCGCACCGCGATGGGGCTGGCGCGGCTGCGCGCCGAGCATCTCGGCGCCGGGGCGGTGCAGCTCGCCATCTGGGACGGCATCGCCTCGGATGGCCCGGCCGGCACCGGCGCCGACGTCGCCGCCTGGGCGGCCGCAGGCGGGCGCACCCGCATCGTCGATCCGGGCGCGGTCGAGCGCGGCCTCGAGCGGCCGCCGCCGCGGGTGACGACCAGCTACGAGCGCGCGCTGGCGGCGATCCTGTTCACCGACTTCAAGGGCTTCTCGACGTTGAGCGAGGCGGCCCTGCCGTCCTTCTGGGACGGGGTGATGGGCGTCGTCGCCGAGGTGCTCGACGCGCACGAGTCCGAGGTCGAGTGCCGCAACTCCTGGGGCGACGCGCTCTATGCGGTCGCCTCGAGCGCGCCGGTCGCGGCCGAGATCGCATTGCAGCTGCAGGACCGGCTCGCCCGCTTCGATTATGCCACGCTCGGCCTGGACGGCTCGGGCGGAATGCGGATCGGCGCCCATTACGGCCCCGCCTACCGCACCCGCGACCATATCACCGGCCGCATCACCTATTACGGCACCGAGGTCTCGAAGGCGGCGCGGATCGAGCCGGTGACCCCGCCGGGCGCCGTCTTCGTCACCGAGCCTTTCGCCGCGATCCTCGCGCTGGAGGCGCGGGGCCGCTTCACCTGCCGCTATGTCGGTCGGATTCCGCTTGCCAAGAAATATGGCGATTATCCAATGTACCGGCTGAGCCGGGCTAAGCCGGCGGCGTGATGGTGGGGCAAGACACCCTCTAGCTTTAAGCACGATTCTTTGCTATGATGCGCGGATCGGCATAAGCGCCTAAGCCTCTGGAGACTCGGATGATTGGCAGGTTGTGTGAAGGCGTTCGCGCCGACCGCATCCCGAAAGCGACGCCGAGGGACGACGCCTAGACGTCTCCCCTGTTCCGACCCGACAAGATTGGAGATACCCGAATGATTGGTAGGTTTGTGTATGGCGCTTGCGCCCTCGGCCTGGTGACGGCCACCGCGGTGCTGGCGGAGCCGGCGACGAACAACAGCAACAGCTCCAACAAGCAGATCTGCCGCGCCGTTGCCGACACCGGCAGCCGCCTGGGCCGCAGCCGCGAGTGCCACACGCAGCAGCAGTGGGAAGACTTGCGCCGCCAGACCCAGCAGAATATCGACCGTATCCAGAACAACCGCCCGGCGAGCGGCAATTGAGGACAGTCAGCGTCTGAGCTCTGAATGGAGGCACGGATGATCGGCAGATTTGTCTATGGCGCGAGCGCCATCTTCCTGGTCGCAACGACCGCGGTGATGGCGCAGACCTCTCCCGACCCCAGCGTCGCGAAGAGCGATGCCAACAAGCAGATCTGCCGCACCCTCCAGGACACCGGTTCGAGGCTCGGACGCTACCGCGCCTGCCATACCGCGCAGGAATGGTTCGAGCTTCGCCGCCAGATGAAGCAGAATATCGACCACATCCAGAATGCGCGGCCGTTCAATGCGGGCTGATTAGCGCGACGTGAAGTGGTGAGCCCAGCTGGATTCGAACCAGCGACCTACTGATTAAAAGTCAGTTGCTCTACCGACTGAGCTATGGGCCCGACCTTCGGGTCACCTACGGACCGGCCGGGGCGCGGTCAACCGCGCGAGGAGCTGGCGCACGGTGGCGCCGCCGGCTGGGTCGCGCCAGTCCGGCGCCACCTCGGCGAGCGGGCGCAGCACGAAATCGCGGCCGCGGAAGGCGGGGTGGGGGACGATCGGCCCCGGTCCCGGCCATGCGCCTCCCGACCAGAGGATGATGTCGAGATCGAGCACGCGCGGGCCCCAGCGGCGGCCGGGGCGGCGGCCGAAGCCGCGCTCGATGGACTTGAGCCTGGTGAGCAGGGCGTCCGGCGCGAACTCGCTCTCCACGATCACGGCAGCATTGGCAAAGGCGCGGCCGGCCGGGCCGAGCGCCGGCGTCGTGCGGATCCTGGAGACGGCGCGCACCCCGCCGAGCTCGGTCAGGGCCGCGCGCAGGGTCGCGGCCGGATCGCCGTGGCGGCTGCGCCGGTTCGACCCAAGGGCGATCGCATAGCTTGTCGCGGCCATCGGCATCCGCCTAGACGCTCGTCGTGCCGCACGAAAGCCCGATCCCAAGCGCGGAGGCGCCGCGCGACTGCCCGTTCTGCCCGCGGCTCGTCGCGCTGCGGCAGGAGCTGCGCGCGCTTCACCCGGACTGGTGGAACGCGCCGGTGCCCGCGTTCGGCAATCCCGAGGCGCGGCTCGCCATCGTCGGCCTTGCGCCCGGCATGTGGGGCGCGAACCGGACCGGGCGGCCGTTCACCGGCGACCATTCCGGCATCCTCTTCTACCGAACCCTGCTGAAGTTCGGCCTCGCCGAGGGCGAGTATCGCGAGCATGTCGACGACGGGCTGCGGCTGACCGGCTGCATCATCGTCAACTCGGTCAAATGCCTGCCGCCGCAGAACAAGCCGCTGCCGGCCGAGGTCGCGAACTGCCGGCGTTATTACGAAGCCTCTTTGGCGTTGCTGCCCAATGTGGGAGTCCTGGTCGCGCTCGGGCGGATCGCGCACGACAATGCCGTCCGCACCGCCGGCGGGAAGCCCGGCGCCTATCCCTTCGCCCATCTCGCCGAGCATCGCCTGCCGGACGGCCGCGTCCTGATCGATAGCTACCATTGCTCGCGCTACAACCAGAATACCGGCCGCCTCACCGCCGAGATGTTCGAGGCTGTGTTCGCGCGGGCTGTGGCGCTCAGCGGCGCGTAGAACGCGCGGAGCCCGCTGCGGCGGTTGTATTCACTGCCGGGGTTCCGGGCGCGGCCTCCAGACGGTCGCGGTCCAGATCGGCCTGATGCGCGTCGAGCGCGACCGGCGCGGCCTGGCCCGGCCCGAGCGCGGCGGCCCAGGGATTCATGCCGATGCAATGGCCGCTCATGTTTCCGCACTGGCGGATCTCGCCGCTATGGCTGTCGACGACGACGATCAGCTGCGTGTCGTCCTGAAGCGTGGCCGCATGGGGGTCGGTGCTGCGCTGGGGCCTGGTCAGGTGCTGCCAGAGATCGGTCGCCGGATAAACGCCGATGCCGAGATAGCGGCCATGATGTTCGGTGGCATCGGCGCTGTTGTAGGCGGCCTGCTGTCCGCATCCCGCCAGGCACGCCACGACGATGAGAAGGGAGAATGGCCGCATCGGAATCTCCTTCGGAGACGTTTTACCACCGACACGGTAGACAAGCCAGCGCTCAAATGTCCTCGACCAATCTCCGATAGAGTTCGGGCCTGCGATCGCGGAAGAAGCCGAAGCCGGCGCGGTGGCGGCGGGCCGCGTCGAGGTCGAGCGTCGCGGTGAGCACGCCCGTCTCCGTGGCGCCGAACTCGGCGAGGATGTCGCCCCATTCGTTGCAGATGAAGGAGTGGCCGTAGAAGGTCTGGCCGCATTCGTCGCCGGTCCTATTGGCCGCGACCACCGGGACGACGTTGGAAGCGGCGTGGCCGATCATCGCCCGCCGCCACATGCGCGAGGTGTCGAGCTCTTCATCATAGGGCTCGCTGCCGATCGCGGTCGGAAAAAGCAGGATCTCGGCGCCCATCAGCATCAGGCTGCGCGCCGTCTCCGGATACCATTGGTCCCAACAGATGCCGACGCCGAGCGTCGCCCCCGGCGTCTGCCAGGTCTTGAAGCCGCTGTTGCCGGGGCGGAAGTAGAATTTCTCGGAATAGCCCGGGCCGTCGGGAATGTGGCTCTTGCGATAGACGCCCATTACCTCGCCACGATCGTCGATCATCGCCAGGCTGTTATAATGGTGCGGCCCGTCCGCCTCGAAGAAGCTGGTCGGGATATGGACCCGAAGCTCGGCGGCGAGCTTGCGCATCGCCAGCACAGCGGGGTGGGTCTCGACGGGCCGGGCATTGGCGAACAGGGCCTCGTCCTCGGTCCGGCAGAAATAGAGGCCTTCGAACAATTCCGGCGGCAGCACCACCTTCGCGCCCTCCGACGCCGCCTCGCGCACCAAAGCGGAGACGTTGGCGATGTTCTCGTCGATGTCGTCGGTGAAAGCGAGCTGGAGCGCGGCGACATTGAGCTGGGTCATGCGGGAACCTGCTGGCTGATGCAGTGGAAGCTGCCGCCGCCGGTGACGAGCGTGCGGTCCGAACGGAGGCCGACCGCCTCGCGGTCCGGGAAGAGCGCCTGCAGCGCCGCCACCGCGGCCGCGTCGTTGGGCGCGCCATATTGCGGCACGGCGACGACCGCATTGCCGATATAGAAGTTCATATAGGAGGCGGGGACGATCGCCCCGTCCAGCACCACTTCGCCGGGCGAGGGGAGGGCCGCGACCTCCAGGCCGAAGCGGCGGGCGCGGTTGGCAGCGTCGCGATAGACCGCATCGTTCGGATCGCGCGGCGCCGGCTCCGGGATTGCGATCACCCCCGGCGCGACGAAGCGGGCGAGATTGTCGACATGGCCGTCCGTATGGTCGTTCATCAGCCCGCTGCCGAGCCAGAGCACACGGTCGAGGCCCAAGTCGACCCGCAGCCGCGCCTCGATCTCGCCGCGCGAGAGGAAGCGGTTGCGGTTGGGGTTGAGCAAACATTCCTCGGTGGTGACGGCGAGGCCGGTGCCGTCGACGTCGATCGCGCCGCCCTCCAGGATCCAGTCGGCCTCGCGCACCCGCAGGCCCGCGCCTTCGGCCAGGCGCCGGCCGATCGTCTCGTCGCCCGGCATCTCATATTTGCCGCCCCAGCCGTTGAAGCCGAAGCGCATCGCAAGCGGCGGGCCGTCACCGTGGAGGACGATCGGCCCGGTGTCGCGCAGCCAGGTGTCGCCCAGAGCCTGCTCCACGATCGTCGCGAACGGCGCGAGCCTGCGCGCCGCGGCGACCGCTTCGGCCCCCTCGGCGACCAGCCGCACCACCTCCCCCCGGCCATTGGCCCAGATCGCGCGCGCGAAGGCGGCGACCTCGGCCCGCGCTTCGGCGAGGTCGTCCGGCCAATATTCTTCGTGGCTCGGGAAGCCGATCCAGACGAAGGCATGCGGCGCCCATTCGGGGGGCTGGCGGGGGACCGTCATGGAAGTCGCCTTAGCTGCTTTGCCGGTGCTTCCCAAGGCGCTTGACAGCTGGTTCATATAGTTACAAAACTATTAATTGAAGGAGCAAAATATGGGGAAATACGAACCTTTGGCGGCGCACCTGCAGGGGGTCGAAAGCGATTCCTGGGTCGCGGACTTCGCGGAGCTGGAAGAGGTATTGGGTTTTTCCCTGCCCCCGAGCGCGCATCGATATCGGGAATGGTGGGCAAACCAGCGCGGTGGCGGCCATAGTCAGGCCAAGGGGTGGCAGGATGCCGACTGGAAGGTTTGGGACGTCGATCTCGCGGGCAAACGGGTCGAGTTCAGGCGGAAGAGGAGCTCGTTGAGGGGAGTGGACGCGGACCACGATTTTTCGGACGAGGAGTTGCTGAGACGGGCATCCGTCTATCTCGGCACGACAGACCGAGCGAAGATCGTGCATGAGGCGTTGAAAGCTTTGTGCGCCCGCGAGGCGGGAAGACGGCTGGCGCGATTGGGCGGCACCATGCCTGGTCTTCAGGCTCCACCGCGCCGGCATTTCGAATGATTCTGGCCGACACATCGGTCTGGGTGGATCATTTCCGAACCGGCAATGCCAGGCTTCATCATCTGCTCGATCGCGGCGAAATATTGATCCACGCCTTTGTGATCGGCGAACTCATGCTCGGCGGCGTGAAGGGCAATGTCCTGGCCGACCTGCGTGCCTTGCCGTCCGCTTTGCAGGCGGTCGCGGGCGAAGTGGAGACCTTCATCGAGACGGCGGCGCTTGCCGGTCGCGGCATCGGTTATGTCGATGCGGCGCTGCTGACCTCGGTGGTGCTCATCGATCAGCAGCTCTGGACGTTCGACCAACGCCTGGCCTCGGTGGCTGGCGATCTTTCCGTCGGCGTGGATCCCGACTCCCGCTAAGCTTCACCGCCCGGCGCGCGAGCGGTCGCGGATCGCGCGGAACTCGTCGCCGGGGAGCCAGTTCGGCCAGGCCCGGCTGTTCGCTAGCTCGCGGCCCACCCGGTAGTAGACGCCGACATCGGCGACCGCGCCGGACCAGTCCCAATGCGGATCATATTCGTCGCTGACCTGATGGTAGCGGTGGGCGCGATAATCCTCCGCCGCCGCGCGGCCGGCCGCCGCGCCGCCATGGACCAAATCCTCGCCGCCGCGGCCGTAGAGCATCGGCACGCCCTGCTTGGCGAAGCTGAACTGGTCGGAGCGGAAATAATAGCCGGCCTCCGGCGTCGGCTCGGAGGAGACGCGCAAGCCCCCGGCGCGCGCGGCGCGCTCGAGATAGGCGTCGAGCTCGGACTTGCCGCGGCCGATCGAGACGAAGTCGCGCGCCGCCCCGGCGAGGTTGAGGCTGTCCATGTTGAAGCCGCCGGCGGTGCGGGCGAGCGGGTAGATCGGATGGGCGGCATAATAAGCGGAGCCGAGCAGGCCCGATTCCTCGCCGGTCACGTTGAGGAAGATGATCGACCGGTCGGGCCGGCCGGCGCGGACATGTGCCTCGGCGAGCGCGACCAGGGCCGCCGAGCCGCTGGCATTGTCCACCGCGCCGTTGCAGATCCGGTCCGGCCCCTCGGTGCGGCAGATGCCGAGATGATCCCAATGGGCGGTGTAGATCACATATTCGTCGGGATGGGTGCGGCCCGGAAGGATGCCGATCACATTGTGCGACTGGGCCCGGCGGATCCGGTTGTCGATCGCGACCGAGGCGTGGAGGCCGAGCGGGACGGCATGGAAGCCCCGCTGCTGGGCGGCGCGGGTGAGCGCGTCGAGATCCTGGCCGGCGGCGGCGAACAGACGGTGCGCGGCGGCGTTGGTGAGCCAGCCGTTGACGGCGGTCTGGTCGGCGCCATTGTTCGCCGACTGCATGTAGAGCTGCGAGCCGGACCAGCTGTTGTCGACGACGTTCCAGCCGTAGGAGGCCGGCGCGGTGTCGTGGACGATGAAGGCGGCGGCAGCGCCCTGCCGGGCGGCCTCCTCGAACTTGTAGGTCCAGCGGCCGTAATAGGTCATCGCCCGCCCATTGAACGTCCCTTCCAGCCCCGGCGACTGCCAGTCGGGATCGTTGACCAGGATGATCACCGTCTTGCCGCGCACGTCGAGGCCGGCATAATCGTTCCAGCCGCGCTCAGGCGCGTTGATCCCGTAGCCGACGAAGACGACGTCGCTATCGTCGACCGAGATGTGCGGCTGGGCGCGATAGGAGGCGCCGATATAGTCGGTGCGGTAGGCGAAATTCAGATCGCCGCCGCGGCCGCCGGAAATGTGGAGCGCCGGATTGCCGGTCGCGGTGATCTCGACCAGCGGCACGTCCTGGAACCAGCTGCCGTGATTGCCAGGCTGCAGGCCGGCGCGGCGGAATTCCTGCGACATGAAGGCGATCGTCCGTTCCTCGCCGACCGTGCCCGGGGCGCGGCCCTGGAATTCGTCGCTCGAAAGGGTGCGGGTGACTCGCTGCAAGGTCGCCGCCGAGATCTGGGGTGCGCGGGTCCGCGTCGCGGCGCCGGCGCCGCCGGCAAGAGCGGCCGCGCAAAAGGCGAGGGCGAGGGTCCTGAAGCGCATCGTGCATCCTCCCGGGCTGTGCGGAAACGCGCCTATTAGGACTCGGGGCGCATCCGGCGCAAGCGGAGCCCGCCACCTTGCAAACCTGTTGCCCGCACCGCCTCTTCTTCGCTAACGTCCTGAAAGTGGGGGCTCAAAAATCATGAACAAGTTGATTCTGTCGTTGGCGGCGATGGCCGCGGTTCCGGCCGCGGCGCAAACGCCGGCGGCCCAAACGTCCGCGGCGCAGCCCGCGGCAGACGCGGCGCAGCTGTACGGCGTGCGCGCCAATGTCGAGGGCATCGATCTCTCGCCGGACGGCCGGCACGTCGTCTTCCTTCAGCCGGCCTCCGGTCGCCGGACCGTCGCCTATCTGGCCGAGGTCGGCAGCACCGCCGCGCCGAGCGTCATCGTCAGCTCCGACGGCAATCCCGAGCGGCTGCGGCGCTGCCAGTTCGCGACCGACACCAGGCTGATCTGCACCGTCAGCGGGATGGTGATGTCGCCCGAGCGGGTCCTGATCGCCTTCTCCCGTCTGATCGCGGTCGATACCAACGGACAAAATGCGGCGACGCTCGGCCAGCAGGACTCCTTCTACGATTCCCGCCTGCGCCAGTTCGACGGCGAGATATTGAACTACCTGCCCGAGCAGGGCGCGGTGCTGATGGCGCGCGATCATGTCGCCGAGGCCGGGCGCATGAACACGCGGCTGGTGCGCACCGCCAGCGGGCTCGGCGTCGACCGCATCGACCTGCATTCGCTGCGCGCGACGCCGGTCGAGGCGCCCAACGACAATGCGGCGGGCTATATCACCGACGCACAGGGCAATGTCCGGATCATGATCGCGCCGACCGTGCGCGGCGCCACCGGCCAGCTCGGCAACAGGACCGACTTCTTCTACCGCCGGGCGGGCAGCCGCGACTGGACGCCGCTCGGCAGCTATAACGGCCTGACCCACGAGGGGATGTATCCGCTGGCGATCGATACGGCCCGCGACGCGGTCTATGTGCTGAAGGGGCTCAACGGCCGCGACGCGCTCTACCGGGTCAAGCTCGACGGCACGATGGCGACCGAGCTCGTCTATGCCAACGAGCATGTCGACGTGGACGGGCTCGTCGCCATCAACCATGGCAGCCGTCCGATCGGGGTGACCTTCACCGAGGAGCGGGAGCGGGTCATCTATTTCGAGCCCGAATTCACGGCGATGGCGCGCTCGCTCGCGCGGGCGATCCCGACCCTGCCGCTGATCGATTTCGTCCAGACCAGCGCCGAGGGGAGCCGCGTGCTCGTCCATGCCGGCAGCGACACCGATGCAGGGCGCTATTATGTGTTCGACCGGACCGCGCACAGCCTCAACGAGATATTGATGGTGCGGCCGCAGCTCGAGCAGGTGACCGGCGCGAACGTCCGCGCGGTCACCTATCCCGCCGCCGACGGCACCCAGGTGCCGGCCTATTTGACCCTGCCGCCGGGCAGCAGCGGCCGCGGCCTGCCCACGGTGATCCTGCCCCATGGCGGGCCGAGCGCGCGCGACACCTGGGGCTTCGACTGGCTCCCTCAATATCTGGCGCATCAGGGCTATGCGGTGCTGCAGGCCAATTACCGCGGCTCT
>JAFAZM010000175.1 GCA_019239785.1 Sphingomonadaceae bacterium | reverse complement strand
CGCCATGAAGCTCCACCCCGCGCTCGCCCTCGCCGCCCTCGTCATTGCCGCGCCAGCCCTGGCGCAGGCGCCGGATCCGATCGCCCAGCGCGTCGAGCGCGTGCTGCGCCAGACGCCGATCATCGACGGCCATAATGATCTGCCCTGGGAGATCAGGGAGAAGTTCGCCGACTGGCGGGACCCGCTAGACCTCGAGGCCGATACGTCGCACGGCACCCATCCGCTGCAGACCGACCTGCCGCGGATGCGGCGCGGCCATGTCGGCGGGCAATTCTGGTCGGTCTGGATTCCGACCAGCCTGACCGGGCCGGCCGCAATCCAGACCACGCTCGAGCAGATCGACGTCGTCCACCGGATGGTCGCCCGCTATCCGCAGGCGCTGGAACTCGCGGGCAGCGCCGCCGACATCCGTCGGATCGAGCGCGCCGGCCGCATCGCCTCCCTGATCGGGGTCGAGGGCGGCCACCAGATCGGCAATTCGCCGGCGGCCCTGCGCCAGTTCTACACGCTCGGCGTCCGCTACATGACCCTGACCCATTCTTCGAACAACGACTTCGCCGACAGCGCCACCGACGATCCGCGCCATCACGGCCTCACCCGCTTCGGCCTCGCGATCGTCCACGAGATGAACCGGCTCGGCATGCTCGTCGACCTCAGCCACGTCTCGGCGGAGACGATGCGCCAGGCGATCGCCGCCTCGGCGGCGCCGGTGATCTTCTCCCATTCGAGCGCGCGGGCGGTGACCGGCCATCCGCGCGACGTGCCCGACGACGTGCTGCGGCTGCTGCCTGCGAACGGCGGCGTGGCGATGGTCAATTTCTATCCGCCCTTCGTCTCGGAGCGGGTCCGCGCCAACGTCGCCGAGCGCGCGGCCGAGACGGCGCGGCTGAAGAGCCTCTATCCCGGCGATCCGGACCGGCGCCGGACCGAGCTTGCCGCCTGGGTCGCGGCGCATCCCGAGCCGCCGGCGACGATCGCCGACGTCGCCGACCATGCCGACCATATCCGCCAGGTCGCCGGCGTCGACCATATCGGCATCGGCTCCGATTTCGACGGCATGGACGGCGCTCATCCGCAGGGCCTGGAGGGCGTGGACCTCTACCCGGCCTTGTTCGCCGAGCTGGCCCGCCGCGGGTGGAGCGACGCCGACCTCGCCAAATTGGCCGGCGGCAATCTGCTGCGGGCGCTGGAACGGGCCGAGCAGGTCGCGGCCTCGATGCGCAACGAGCCGCCGCTCAACGCCACGATCGAGGCGCTCGACGGTCCGCCTGCGCCGCCGGCCCACTGAGCTTTCGACGGCCGAACGTTGACGATCCCGCCGCGCCTGTGCCAAGCGCGGCGGCCAGGCGGGTATAGCTCAATGGTAGAGCACTAGCCTTCCAAGCTTGTGACGCGGGTTCGATTCCCGCTACCCGCTCCAGCCTCCGCGCCAAGAATCCCCCTTTACTCAGAGCCATTTGGCGGGCCTAGTACCGCCCGGTCACAGGGGGCGGGGGGCGTCGCGTCATGGATTCACTCGGCTATCTCGGCATCTTCATCCTGCTGATCGGCCTGGTCGGCGGGCTCTGGGCCGGGCTGGCGCATCGCCGCGCCAGCGCACAGCGCGCGGCGGCCGAGCGCTGGCTGAGCGCGCCTGGCAAGATCGTCGCTGCCGACGCGGTGCTGCGGGGCGGCACCCAGACCTATAACCGCTATTCCTATTATTCCCCCGCCGTGCGCTACACCTATGTCGTGAACGGCCGCGAGCGCGAAGGGAACCGGCTGCGCTTCGGCATGCCCTCCGCGAAGACGCGCGGGGGCATCGAGAAGATGCTGAAGCCCTATCCGGTCGGCGCGACGGTCCAGGTCCGCTACAACCCCGACAATCCCGACGATTCGGTGCTTGAGCCCGGCAAGGTCGGCGCCAATCTGCTGATCGCGGCGATCGGCTGCGGCCTGCTGTTCCTGGGCGGCGTCGCGATCGTGGTCCTGGCCGTGCAGGGCGTGTTCAGCGCCGACGTCTCCGGCCGCTGGCAGGTCCGCTTCGAGGTGCAGGGCCAGGTCTATGAAGGCGAGCTGGACGCGGTCCACGGCGCCGGCCCGCTCAGCGTGACCTATCAGGGCCAGGACGGCCGCCGCCGCGCCGTCGAGGACTGCACCCTGACCCGCAACCGCAGCCGGGTCCTGGTCCGCTGCGCCAATGCGCGGATGACCGAAGGCACGGGCGATTATTCGCCGGACAATTTCGACCTGGCCTTCCAGGGGCCGTCGCACCTCTCCGGCAGCGTCAGCTCCCCCGGCGGGCCGAGCGGCACCGCGACGTTCACGCGCTGACCGTGAACTATCCTCCCCATCCGCTGCGCGGACGGGGAGGATAGTCTACAAGCTTGCACCGGCTGGAAAAAAGCCGCAGTCTGGATTAGGCCTCCGAGCCGTAAGCGGAGGCGGGCCTGACCGACATCTTCATCTCTTATTCGAGCAAGGACCGCGCGGTCGCCTTGCGCCTGCGCGACCTGCTGCAGGAGGCCGGCTACGACGTGTTCTGGGACCAGTCGACGCCGGCCGGGCGGGACTGGGACAGCTGGATCCGCGACCAGCTCACCGGCGCGAAGCTCGTCGTCGTGCTCTGGACCA
Organism: Sphingomonadaceae bacterium; assembly: GCA_019239785.1. Lineage (GTDB taxonomy): Bacteria > Pseudomonadota > Alphaproteobacteria > Sphingomonadales > Sphingomonadaceae > Allosphingosinicella. The sequence continues at coordinate 4,443 of JAFAZM010000175.1, read as the reverse complement.
AGGCCAGCGTCGCCTCGCCCAACGTCCGCCACGAGGCGATCATCGCCCGGGAGGCCGGCAAGCTACTGCCGTTGATGGTCGACGAGCTCGCGCCGACCGACTTCCCGATGGGCCTGTTCATGGTCCAGGCGCTGATGATCGGCCGCAGCCAGCGTCAGCTGAACGCCGTACGCGAGAAATTGCTGGCCGAGGTCCGCGCCCGGATTGGCGAGGCCGGCGCCGGCGCTGCGCCCGCGCCCCGCCGCCGGCGGCCGCGCCGCAGGCTGCTGATCGGCCTCGGCGCCGGCGCCCTGCTCGTCGCGATCGCCCTCTTCTTCGCCTGGCCGACCTTGGTCTTCATCCTCTTCCCGAACACGCCGCCGGTTTCCCACGCGCAGGTCGCGGAGTCGGTAAACGCCGAGACCCTGGCGCGGCAGCGGGTCGCGCGCGCCGCCGAGAACGATCTGTCGGGCGACCAGGCGATGATGGGCTCGAGCTGGGCCTGGGGCGCGGGCCAGCTGCTCGCGGCCGCGCCGGACGAGGGACGGACGCTCGGCGATCGCTATTTCGCCTATCTCCGCACCGTCGAGAACCAGGAGTGCGGCTGCTATTATTCGGATTCCATCCCGCACAGCATCGCCAATGCCTGGGTGATCCTCGCCGCCGCGCGGCTGCGCCGGCCGATCCCGGCGCGGCTGCTGGAGACGGTGCTCGCCGCCCAGCACCCGGAGGGCTGGTGGATGATCAGCCTGAACGCGGTCCGCTCGAACGAGAATGCCGCGGTCCATCCGACCGCTTTGATGGCGATCGCCCTTTCCGAGGCGCGGCGCGCCGGGATCGTGCCCGCGGCCCAGGCGGGCGCCGTCAACGCGGCGATCCATCGCGCGATCGTCTGGCTGAACCGCGGCCCGCCCGAAGGCGCCCATTGGTCCGACTATCCGAACAACGACCGGCGCACCGAGAATCTCGTCTTCGCCGCTTATGCGACGGTGGCGACGCGGGTGGCCGGCGAGGCGGGCGACAGCCATGCCGCCGACGCCTTCATCCGCTCCGCCGCCGCCTTGCCGGCGGCGACCGAGCAGTTCGCCTCCGGCGCCTATGTCCCGCTCACCACCGGCGGCCGCTTCTTCGACGATTACCGCCATCCCGCCGCGCCCTGGATCGGCGCGGCGTCGATCATGGCCTACAAGCAGGCGGACGGCAGCCAGCGCCGCGAGCTGCGCCCGCTGATCCGGCAATGGCTCGCGATCGATTTCGGCGACGAGAACCTGCTGCGCCAGGATTGGCTGACCGGGGAGACTCTGTTCCTGCGCAGCCTCGCCTTTCGGACGCTGGCGGCGGATTTCCCCGAATAGCGGGTCCCAACGTCATTCCCGCGAAAGCGGGAATCCAGAACTACTCCGGTATCAGTCGCTTAGGCGGCCTGGATTCCCGCTTTCGCGGGAATGACGAAGAAAAAGAACGGAGTGGATTCTGCAGGCGTGCCCGGAGGGAGCTCCCGCTCACCCCTCGCGCTTCAGCCAGTCGATCAGCTCGCCGAACGGGATCAGCTGGTTGAAGGCGATGCCGCAGCTCGCCTCGGTGCTCCAGCGCACCACGCCGGGCAGCGGACGGAAGCCTTCGAGCGCGACCACCACCTCGGTGTCGGTCGCCGGCGGATGGTCGGTCTCGACCTTGACCCCGCTCTGCGAGATGTCGCGGGCATGGACCCAGTAGGTGCGGGCGCCGGCGCGCAGGGTCGCCATCCGGTCGATCTCGACCCGCGGCGTGCGCGGCCGCCAGCCATTGTCGAGCACCTGGGGGTTGGCGAGCAGTTCGGCGACGTCGACCGGCGCGTCGAACTGGATGCCGGCATTGGCCTCGCGGATCCAGACGACGTGGCCCGAGACCGGCTGCGTCGCCTTCAGCTCGACCGTCACCTTCTGGCCCGGCGACAGAGGCGAATAAACGTGCGCCATGACGCCGCCGGCGGAGATGTTGCGGATCAGGCAAAGCTCGCGGCGGCCGTCGATGATCAGGGTGCCGACCCGAAGGATCTTGATCAGTCGTTCGTCGGCCCGGCGCTCCGGCGGCAGCGGCACAGCGTTCGAGAAGGAGAAACCCGTTTCCACGGCACGATCCTCGACAAACATCTCGTCTTTCCTCATCGCCTTTTGGCGCCTTGTCCTTGGCCCGATTTTGCTCCCGAATGGATTTAAGAAGTCCTTACCTTGAACACCGCTTTCTCCGTAATCGCGGGAGAGGATCGTTTACGCGGCGGTTACCTTCGCGCTATCTCGCGGGCCGAGGTGAACAGGCTCGTGAACAAGGCGATCGAGGAGGCCGGCGGCCGCTGGTAGGCGCCCGCATCGTTCACGCGATGCTTACCACTTTCCTCTAGGCCGCTCGGCGATGAACGCGCCGCTCGCCTCCAGCCTCGAGATCGACCCCGCTTTCCAGGCAGATCCGCGGCCGAGATCCGCGGTCAGCACGATGACGGGCGTGGTCGGGCTCGCCGGCCTGTTCGCCTGGGTCGCGGTGGCGCGGGCTTATGGCATGGAGGGGCCGCTCGCCTCGCTCGTCGCCCTGCTCGCCTGCGGCGTGCCGATGGTGCTCTGGTCGTTGCTCGTCGACAAGGTGCACCGCAATCCCTCGACCGGGATCGACTGGGACGGCCCGCCGCGGCCCTGGCGCGAGAGCGCCGACATCAGCCTCGCCAAGATCGTCGGCCTGTGGGGGATCTGGGCGGTGATCGGCGCGCTCTACTGCATCGCCCGCTGGTACTGGCAGGGGCAATATCTGTTCTCCATGCAGGTGCTTGGCGTCGCCGTCATTCCGGCGCTCGTCCTCTCCATCCCCTACGTGCTCTGGCTGGACCGGCGCCTGGTCGAGCCGCGCGACGGCGCCTGGCATTTCGGCCAGCTGCTGATCGGCCGCGGCGATCGTGCCGACCCGACCGAGCTGCACCATTTCTACCGGGCGTGGGCGGTGAAGGGCTTCTTCCTCGCCTTCATGATCTCGATCGTGCCGGGCAATTGGGCCGAGACGATCCGCGCGGAATCGGAATGGATCGCCGCCGGCCCGGTCAACCTCGCCAACTGGCTGATCGCGGCGATGTTCATGATCGACGTGACCTTCGCCACGGTCGGCTACGTGCTGACGATGAAGCCGCTCGACGCCCATATCCGCACCGCCAATCCCTATGCGGCGGGCTGGACGGCGGCCCTGATCTGCTATCCGCCGTTCATCATGATGGGCAATGGCGGGCCGCTCGATTACCATATCGGCGCCGGCCAGTGGAACGACTGGCTCGCCGATTATCCGCTCGCCTCGGCCGCGATGGGCGCCTGGCTGGTCGTGCTCACCGCGATCTACGCCTGGGCGACGGTGGCCTTCGGGCTGCGCTTCTCCAACCTCACCCATCGCGGCATCCTGACCCATGGCCCTTATGCCTGGACCAAGCACCCGGCCTATCTCTCCAAGAATTTGTTCTGGTGGTTCGGAACGATTCCCTTCCTGGCGACGACCGGCAATCCCGTCGACATGATCCGCAATACGGTGGTGATGGGCTTCGTCAGCGGCGTCTATTATTGGCGCGCGCGGACCGAGGAGCGCCACCTCTCCGCCGATCCCGCCTATCGCGACTATGCCGCCTGGATGGAGCGCAACGGGCCGATCCCGCGCCTGCTCGCGAAGCTGACGCCGCGCTGGGGCCGGCCGGCGGCGCCCGCTCCCGCGGAGTAATCTCCCCTCCCGGAAAGGGAGGGGCCGGGGGTGGGTGCGCAAGCGCAATCCGGCCTCTGAAATTCGCCGAAGCAGGAGCCGAAGCGGGGCATCGAGCCCCGCTTCGCCTACCCACCCCTGACCCCTCCCTAAGAGGGAGGGGAAGGTTCGCTTACTGGCTCACCCAGAGCCGGTAATTGCCCTTGGCATGCTCGCTGAACGACGTGACGCGGACGATATAGTCGCCGGCTTCGTCGGGCGCGAAGGCGAGCAGCGAGTTGAGGCCGACGCCGCTGTCGTCGTCGGAATCGAGGATGTTCGGCGAATCGCTGCCCCGGTCGCCGGGCCGCAGGATCTGCACCATCGGATCGAAGCCCATCCCTTCGAGCGCGATGAAGCGCGGCGTGTGGGCGTCCATGTGGATCAGATAATCGTCGTAATGATGGCCGTCCGCATCGGCGTCGGTCTCGCTGAGGTCGCCCTCCCAGAGCAGCCAGGAGCCGTTGACCGCCACCTGCCGGCCCGGCGCGGTGATCGGCGGCGCCAGCGGCGGAAGGATCGAGGCTTCGGCTGTATAGGCGCCGCGGGCGTCGGCGGCGAAGCCGATCACGCGCAGCGTATAGTCGCCGCTTTCGCTCGGCGTGTAGCTGATCCGCGAGTTCAGACCGTCGCTGTCGTCGTTCATCGCGACCTGGCTCTCGTCGGTGAAGACGTTGCCCGGCCGGTAGAGATGGGCGTCCGGATCGAAGGCGTCCGAATTGA
>JAFAZM010000172.1 GCA_019239785.1 Sphingomonadaceae bacterium | reverse complement strand
TCCGGCGGCGCCGCGCACGCAGGCGCCGGTCCAGACCCCGCAGGCACGGCCCGCCACGCCGCCGCCGATCCAGGCGCAGCCGCAAAGCCCCGCGCCGGCTCCGGAGGCCGCGCCGCCGGCGGCGACCGAAACCCCGGCGCCGGCCGCGCCCGCGCCCCTGCCGCCCGCCGCGACGCCGGCCCCTTCCGAGGGCGGCATTCCCTGGCTGTACCTGCTGCCTGCAGCGGCGCTCGCCTTGGCCTTGGCCGGGCTGGCGCTGCTGCAGCGCCGGCGCCGCCGCCAGGCGGAGGCCGAGGCCTGGACGGACGAGACGGAAGCGCCGGCCATGGTGTCCGCGCCTCCTGCCGCGCCGCGCGCCGCGCCGGCCGCCGTCCCCGTTGCGGCGCCCGCGCCCGATCCGGCGCTGCGGCCCTGGCTGGAGCTGTCGGTGAAGGTCGAGCGCGCCCAGACGACGCTGACCGAGACGGTGGTCAATTTCGAGCTCGAGATCGCGAACACCGGCAAGATTGCGGCGCGCAACCTGCGCATCGACGTCAAGATGTTCAACGCCGGGGCGGAGCAGGACAAGGAGATCGGTGCCTTCTTCCGCACCGCCGGCCGCGAGAGCACCAAGCTGAACCTGCCGGGCATCCCGGCCGAGACGACCGGCGTGATCAACGCCTCGGTGACGATGGCGCGCGAGGACATGCGCGCGGTCGTGCTCGAGGAGAAATATCTGTTCGTGCCGGTGATCGCGGTGAACGCGCTCTACGATTGGGGCGAGGGCCGCAGCGGCCAGACCTCGAAATCCTATGTCGTCGGCCGCGAGCTCCAGCAGCCGGGCGACAAGATGGGCGCCTTCCGCGTCGACCAGGGCCCGCGCGTCTGGCGGACGATCGGCCAGCGCAAGCACAGCCTCGAGCGCCGGGTCTGAGCTTCCACCAGTCCGGATCTCCCCTGTAACATTTCCCGCCGCCGCGACTCTTCGGATCGTGGAGGGGCGATATGGACGGGATTTCCGAAGCGGCGCGGCAGGGGGCGATCGCCTCGAGGCCGCACCTGATCATGCTCTGCCTCATCCTGCTTGCGATCGCGGCGGCTGGCTATCTCTCGCTCGGGCGGGGCGGGGCCGGCGGCGCGCTGCCCACCGGCGCGGCGATCTACCTGCCGCTGCTCGCCGCCGAATGGGGCTTGTTCCTCTACGTCCGCACGGGTGTGCGCAAGCGCGGGCATTCGATCCGCGCGCTGGTCAGCGCCCGCCCGCTCGGCGCGCGGACCCTGCTCGTCGATCTCCTCCTCGCCGCTTTGCTGCTCCTGCTGCTGTGGGCCGCCGACCTCCTGCTCGGCCGGGTCCTTCCGGACGCCCCGTCCGGCAGCGTCCAGGCGCTGCTCGTGCGGCGCGCCGCCGACGTCCCGCTCTGGCTGCTGCTCTCGCTGAGCGCCGGCTTCGTCGAGGAGATCTGCTTCCGCGGCTATCTGCAGCGGCAGCTCGGTGCGCTGCTCGCCGGCCCCTGGCTCGGCGTCGCCGCCCAGGCCCTGCTGTTCGGGATCAGCCATGGCTATCAGGGGCCGGTGCCGATCCTGCGCATCACCATCATCGGCTTCGCCTTCGGCGCCATGGCGCTGCTGCGGCGCAGCCTCGTCCCTGGCATCGTCGCCCATGCGGCGATGGACGTGCTTGGCGGGCTCTCCGCCTTCCGATGAATTTCGAGCAGCTCTATCGGACCCACTTCGCGGAGGTGCGCCGCTTCGCGCTCTATTTGACCGGCAACCAGGCAGAGGCCGACGATATCGCCGCGGAGACCTTCGTCCGCGCCTGGGCCGCCGACGCGCCGCTGAAGGCGCGCTCGCTCAGCGCCTATCTGCTCTCGGTGGCGCGCAACCTGCACCGGCGCGGGCATCGCCGCCGGCTTCTGCTCGCTGCCTTCGGCCGCGAGGCGCCGGAGGAGGCGCCGGGGCTCGAGCGCGAGCTGGCCGGCCGCAGCGAGCTCCAGGCGATCCTCGCGCGGTTGCAGCTTCTGCCCGAAATCGACCGCGCCGCTTTGCTGATGCGCGCCTTCCACGAGCTTTCCTACGAGGAGATCGCCGCCGCGCTCGGCCTCTCCGCCGCCGCCGCGCGGGTGAAGGTCCACCGCGCCCGCAACCTGCTCAAGGACCGGGAGAGTCCGTCATGACGATCGACCGTGAAATCATCCTCGACCTGATGCCGCTCTACCGGGCCGGGCTTGCGTCCGGGCCGAGCCGCCGGCTGGTCGAGGCCTGGCTCGCCGAGCATCCCGCCGACCGGACCTGGAGCGGGAGCGCGCCGGCGGATGCGCAGGAGTCCGAAGGGTTCGCGGCCTTCGCGCGGGCGCGGCGGCTGCGCCGCTGGCTGCGGCGGCTCTACGGCATCGCCTGCGCGCTGACTGCGATCAGCCTCACCACGCAATTGCATTTCGCGGGCGGACGGCTGGAATGGGCGCGGCTGGTGGCGATCGACCATCCGTTGGCGTTCGCCCCGGCCGTGCTCGGCGCGGCCGCGGCCTGGACGGCCTATTTCGAGCTGCGCCGCCGCCTGCGCTGAGGCTCAGGCGGCGAAGGCGTCCTCGTCGAGCGCATAGAGGATGCCGGCCGGGGCCATCGCCGCGGCGGCGAGGCCGAGCGCCTCGGGCACGATCTGGTCGAGATAGAAGCGCGCCGAGGCCCGCTTCATCGCCTTGAACACGGGATCGCCCTCATAAGCGTCGAGCGCGGCGAGCTGCCGGGCCAGCAGCCAGCCGGCGGTCGCGACCGAGATCATGGTCAGGAACGGATAGGAAGCGGCGAGCCGGTCGTCGGGCGGCGCCGCGAGCAGATGCTCGGCCACCGCTTCGCACGTATCCGCCAGGGCCAGCAAGGCGGCCTCGCCTTCGCTGTCCGCCCTGACGTCCGTGAGCAAAGCCGCAAGCACCGCGCCGCCCTCCATCGGCAGCTTGCGCCCGACCAGGTCGGCCGCCTGGATGCCGTTCGTGCCTTCGTAGATGGGCGAGATGCGCGCGTCGCGATAATGCTGGGCCGCCCCTGTCTCCTCGATATAGCCCATCCCGCCATGGACCTGGACGTTAAGGCCGGTCACCTCGACGCCGACGTCGGTGCCGTAGGCCTTGACCAAAGGCGTCAGCAGATCGGCCCTCGCCTTCGCGGCGGCATCGCCGAGCGCGGCGCGGTCGGTCTGGCCGGCGCAATAATAAGTGAGTGCCCGCGCCGCCTGGGTCAGCGCCTTCATCCGAAGCAGCATCCGCCGCACGTCGGGGAATTCGACAATCTTGGCCGGCCGCCCCTCGCGGGTCCCCTGCACCCGCTCCCGCGCATAAGCGACCGCCTGCTGCGCCGCCCGCTCGGCGATCGAGACGCCCTGCAGGCCGACATTGAGGCGGGCATTGTTCATCATCGTGAACATCGCCGCCATGCCCTTATTCTCCTCGCCGATCAGCCAGCCGATGGCGCCGCCCTCGTCGCCATAGGCCATCACGCAGGTCGGCGAAGCGTGGATGCCGAGCTTGTGCTCGATCGAGACGCAGCGCAGGTCGTTGCGACTCCCGTCCGGCAGGATCTTCGGCACCAGGAAGAGCGAGATGCCGCGCGTCCCCTGCGGCGCGTCGGGCAGGCGGGCGAGCACCAGGTGGACGATATTGTCGGCCAAATCGTGCTCGCCAAAGGTGATGAAGATCTTCTGGCCGGTGATCCTGTAGGACTTGGCCTGCCCTGAGCCTGTCGAAGGGTCGCCCACCGGGACAGCCCGGGTCTTCAGCGCGCCGACGTCCGAGCCGGCCTGCGGCTCGGTCAGGTTCATCGTCCCGGTCCATTCGCCGGTGATCAATTTCGGCAGCCAGGTCTGCTGCTGCTCCGCCGTGCCGTGATGCTTCAGCGCCTCGACCGCGGCCGGGGTCAGCATCATGCAGAGCGAGAAGCCCATGTTCGCCGAGCCCAGATCCTCCATCACCACGCAGGCGAGGCTCAATGGCAGGCCCTGCCCGCCATGGTCTGCGGGTCCGGCCAAGGTGCCCCAGCCGCCCTCGACATAGGCGCGATAGGCCTCGCGGAAGCCGGCCGGCATGGTAACGCCCTCGGGCGACCAGCGGGCGCCGACCTCGTCGCCGATCCGGTTCAGCGGCCCGAACTCCCCGGCCGCGAACTGGCCCGCCCCTTCGAGGATGGCATCGACCAGGTCCGGCGTCGCCTCGGCGAAGGCGGCGTGCCCGGCCAGCTCATCCATTCCCACGACATGGCGGAGCAGGAAGCGCTGCTCCTCGACCGGCGGCGTGTAGTTCATCTCGGCCCCCCGAAGTTGCGCGGATGGTGAGAGGGCTATAGCCCGGTCGAGGCGCGCGCAATGCGATTCACGAGCCGCTTGCCAGCCGCTCTGCGCCGATTATTGTGCATCGCAGCAGACGGAGACCGACGTGAAGAAGATCGAGGCGATCATCAAGCCGTTCAAGCTCGACGAGGTGAAGGAAGCGCTTCACGAGGTCGGCGTCTCCGGCATCACCGTCACCGAAGCGAAGGGCTTCGGCCGCCAGAAGGGCCATACCGAGCTCTATCGCGGCGCCGAATATGTCGTCGATTTCCTGCCCAAGGTGCGGCTGGAGGTGGTCGTCGACGACGGTCTCGCCGACCGCGTCGTCGAGGCGATCGCCAATGCCGCGCACACCGGCCGGATCGGCGACGGCAAGATCTTCGTCTCGGCGGTGGAGGAGGCGGTCCGCATCCGCACCGGCGAGCGGGGGACGGATGCGATCTAGGGATGGACGATCCCCGCCTCGCCTCCATGTCCCCGCAGGAGCTGCGCGCCGCGATGCGCACCCTGGGCTACGAGACGCAGAGCGACATCGCCAAGGCGATCGGAGTCAATCGTTCGACGGTGAGCCTGTGGCTGGACGGCAAGGTCGGCGTGCCACGGCCGGTGGCGATGCTGCTCAGGATGCTGGTCGCCGCGCAAAGGCGGCCCTTCTAAGATCCTCCCCGGGACGGGGAGGGGGACCGCGACGCGAAGC
>JAFAZM010000002.1 GCA_019239785.1 Sphingomonadaceae bacterium | reverse complement strand
TTTGCTGCTCGCCGCGTGCAGCCGGGCGCCGGCCTACGACCCCGCCGCCGAGGAGGCCGCGATCCGCCACGTCATCGCCGACATGGAGGCGGCGTGGAACCTGGGCGATTTCCGCGGCTACATGCAAGGGTTCAAGAATCCCGACGTGATCTTCGTCTCGCGCGGCCAGGTCCAGCGCGACTGGCAGGGCACGCTCGACCATTATCTGCGCGACTATGGCGGCGCGCCGCAGCGGCGCGGGCGCCTGCATTTCTGGGACGTCAGGATCGAGATGCTCGCCCCCGACGCGGCGCAATTGATCAGCCGCTACCGGCTCGAAGGCGGCGACCATCCGCAGGACGGGATCAACACGCGGCTGCTGCGCAAGGTGGACGGCCGCTGGGTGATCGCGCTGAACCATGTCAGCTCGCGGGAGCCGGCATCCGCGTCTCCCCTCCCTGGAAGGGAGGGGCCGGGTGTGGGTAGCGGCGAAGCCGCTCCCACTCGGACGCCGGCAGCTCGCTGACGCCGATCGGCTCGCTCCGCTCGCACCCACCCCTGACCCTTACAGGGAGGGGAATCCGCCCTCCGTCCGCACAGCCGGCTATTGCGGGATCGGAACGCAGGATGTGATCGCCAGGTTGGGCGTCCACCGGCGATCTTCCGGGTCGGCTGTCAGGCCGTAGGGGATTTCGGTATGGTTGAGATGCATCCGATAGGTCCGGCCGTCATTGCCGGCATCGAAGCAGCCGTTCCAGACGAATGCCATGAAACGCCGCCGGGGAGCAGCCGTCGGCTCCACGACAAAGACCTTCCCCTCCATCGCCTGATCGCCGATGAAATAGGCCACGTGGCGGCTGGCCACGACGCGCGCTGTTATCGTCGCACCTGGGCCGAGATAGACCGGGAGAATGTGGGAGCCGGAGCAGGCGGCAGTGAGCGCCGCAAGACAGGATGAGGCGACCCTCCGCGTGCTTCGTTTCCCGCCATTTCCGGACATCGGCTCAACCGCTCACCGCTCCGTCCGCCGCAGCAGATCGACCAGCTCCGCTTTCCAGAAGCGCGCCCAGGTGTGGGTGCCGTGGCCGCGGGTCTCGGCGCTGGCGGGGATGAGGACGAAGCGGACGCTCGGCATCCGCCGCGCGGCGGGCTCGGCGATGCCGAGCTCGGGCGGGTTGATGAAATCGTCGGCGCTGTTCACCCAGGTCATCGGGGTGCGGATGCGGCCGATGCCGGGTAGCGGATCGTAGGTGCGCGAGGCCTCGAGCTGGTAGATCAGGTCGTTGGCATCGCGGGTGGCGATGTCGGCCTCGACGCGCGGCACGATATAGGCGTCGGCGGCCTCGCGGGTTGGATAGGCCTGCTGGACGTAGAGCGGGGCCATGCCGGCGACCTGCAGCAGATCGGCGGCGGCGCGCAGGCCCTGGACCGGCTCGGCGGTGTAATTGCCCTCGGCCCAGGCCGGATCGCGGCGGATCGCTTCGGCCGCCATCCGCCGCCACATCCGGTTGCGGCCGGCGATCTCCGCCGGCAGGCAGGCGAGTGGCATCGCGGCGCGCAGCATCTCGGGATGGCTCTCGGCCCAGACGAAGCCGTGCATGCAGCCCATGGAGGTGCCCATCAGCAGCCTCAGCCGAACGACGCCGAGCCGCCCGAGCAACAGCCGCTGCGCCTCGACCATGTCGTCATAATCGTAATGCGGGAAGCGCATCCTCAGGCCGTCGCTCGGCTTCGAGGACCGGCCGTGGCCGATCCCGTCCGGGAGGATGATATAGTAGCGGGAAATGTCGAGCGGCTGGCCCGGCCCATAGAGCTCGTTCGCGAATTGCGGGGCGAGGAATTGCCGGCCGGTGCCGCCGGTGCCGTGCAGGATCATCACCGCATTGTCGATATGGCCGGCGCCGTCGCGATGCGGCGTGCCCAGGGTCGCATAATGGATGCGGAGCTGCGGCAGCGTCTCGCCAGAGCGGAAATGGAAATCGGGGAGGACGACGTCGCCGTCGGTCAGGTGGGAGGCCCAGTCGGCCTGCGCCGCGGCGGGCGCGGCGACGAGCAGGAGGAGTAGAGCGAGCAGGCGCGGCATCAGGATCTCCAACCATTTTCGTCATTCCCGCGAAAGCGGGAATCCACCTGCCCTTCTCCATAGCAGGAACAAGAAGGAGCGGGATTCCCGCTTTCGCGGGAATGACGAGGAAATCAGCGCCCGCTCAGCGGCCCCTGCTCGAAGCGGTGCTGCGCGGCGGCGCGGTCGGCCGCGGAGAGGCTTTGCCACCAGTCTTCGGCGGTGGTCGTCGCATTGCGGGCGGCGGTGATCCGCTGGATCTCCATCGGGCCGCCGGCCTCGGGCACCTGCGTGCGCACCGTTGCGACCTCGACCGTCACCGGCCGGCCGCGATTGGCGTCGAGGAAGAGGTCGATCGGGCTCGGCCCGGGCTGCGCGCTGATCGTCTCGCGGCCGGGCACCTGGATATGGGCCCAGAGATAGTCGCCCATCTCCCAGCCGGCGAAGGTGCCGGTCACCGTCTCGCGGCGCAGCACCTGGTCGTGCGCGCCGGCCGCTTCCTGCGCGTTGCCGGAGGCGTCCCCGGCCGCCTTTCCGGCCGGCGCCGCTTCATTGTCGAGCGGCGCGAAGCCCTGCGTGTTCGCGATCGAGATGATATTGCCGTGCTGCTTGCCGCAGCCGGCGGCGGCCAGGCCAAGAGCCAGCAGGAGCGCGCTTCGCTTCATTTTCAATCCCCTGAAAGACCGCCCCACGCTCGGCGATTTCGGCCCCGCGCGCAACCCTCAGGCGCGGTCGAGCATGTCCCTGACCCGCGCGGCGAGGTCGGCATGCGCGAAGGGCTTGGTGATCAATTCGACGCCGGGGTCGAGCCGGCCGTGATGGACGATCGCATTGCGCGCATAGCCGGTGGTGAAGAGGATCCTCAGGTCCGGGCGGAGCGCGCGCGCTTCCCGCGCCAGCTCGGCGCCGGTCATTCCGCCAGGCAGCACCACGTCGGTGAAGAGCAGATCGACCTTACCCTCCTGCCGCGCGAGCAGGCGCAGGGCCGCCGGCGCGTCGTGCGCCTCAAGCACGCGATAGCCGAGCTCGCGCAGCATCTCGACCGTGTAGGCGCGCACATCGTCATCGTCCTCGCAGACCAGGATGGTCTCGTCGCGCGCGCCTTCGGGGATTGCCTGCTCCGGCCTCTCCTCGCTCTCGGCGGCGTCGCCGACCAGGCGCGGCAGATAGATGCGGACCGTCGTCCCCTCGCCTTCCTCCGAATCGATTTTCACGTGGCCGCCCGATTGCTTGACGAAGCCGTAGACCATCGAGAGGCCGAGGCCGGTGCCCTTGCCGACCTCCTTGGTGGTGAAGAAGGGCTCGAAGGCGCGATCGAGCGTGTCGGCGGCCATCCCGCTGCCGATGTCGGAGACGCAGAGGGCGGCATATTGGCCGGGCGCGAGGCCATGCCGGCCGGCATGTTCGCGGTCGATATCGGTATTGGCGGTTTCGATGGTGAGCTTGCCGCCGTTGGGCATCGCGTCGCGGGCATTGACCGCGAGGTTGAGGATCGCGTTCTCGAGCTGGTTGGGATCGACCTCGACCTGCCAGAGGCCGTCGGGGAGCCGGGTCTCGACCGCGATCGTCTCGCCAAGGGTGCGGTGGAACAGTTCCGACATGCCGGTGACCAGCCGGTTGACGTCGATCGGCCGCGGGTTGAGCGGCTGGCGGCGCGAGAAAGCGAGCAGGCGCTGGGTCAGGGTCGCCGCGCGCTCGGCGCCGATCAAAGCGTTGTCGAGCGCGCGCAGCACCCGCGGCTTGCCCTGCGTGCCGAGATGGCGGCGGGCGGCGTCGACATTGCCGCCGATCACGGTCAGCAGATTGTTGAAATCGTGGGCGATGCCGCCGGTGAGCTGGCCGACCGCCTCCATCTTCTGCGACTGGCGCAGCGCCTCCTCGGCCCGCTCGCGCTCGTCGATCGCGGCGGCGATGCGCGCTTCGAGCGACTGGTTGAGCTCGCGCAATTCCGCCTCGGCCTGCTTGCGGGCAGTGATGTCCTGAACGACGCCGATCATCGCCTTGGGCCGCCCGTCCGCATGATAGATCGGCCGGCCGACCGCCGAGATCCAGAGGAGCCGCCCGTCTGGATGCTTCAGCCGATATTCGACCGCATAGTCGCGGCGCTCCCGCACCGCGGCGGCGATCGCGGCGTCCGCCGCTTCCGCGTCGCCGGGCAGGATCATCGTGCGCAGCTGCGCCCCGGTGACGACCGGCCCCGAGGGGATGCCGAACAGGCGCGCGCCCTGGTCCGAGATCGAGATCATGTCGGTCTCGGCGTCCCACATCCAGTCGCCGAGCGCGCCCGCCGCGAGCGCGATCCGCAGCCTTTCCTCGCTTTCGCGAAGCGCCGCCTCCGCCTTCTTCGCATCGGTGATGTCGACCGCCATGCCGACATAGCCGATCAGGGCGCCGCCGCCGTCGTGGCGCGCGCGGCAGCTGACCCGCATCCAGCGCTCGGTGCCGTCCAGGCTGCGGAAGCGGGCGTCATAGCCGTAATCGGCGCCGGTCCGCCACGCCGCGTCGCGGCGCGCCAGCACCTCGCCGACCTCGTCGGGATGGATCATCTCCATCCAGACCTTGCCGGTCAGCGCCTCGCGCGGGCGGCCGGCGAACTCGACGAAGGCCTTGTTGACGAACTCGATGCCGTCCGCATTGGTGACCCAGACCGGCGACGGCGCGCTGTCCGCCATTGCCCGGAAGCGCGCCTCGCTTTCGCGCAGCTCCGCCTCCTGGCTCTTCGCGTCGGTGACGTCGAGCGCCATGCCGACGAAGCCGATCTGATTGCCCTCGGTATCGAAGCGCGGCTTCAGGCTTGCCGAGAGCCAGCGCCATTCGCCGTCGGCGCGGCGCATGCGGGCGTCGAACGTATAGACCTGGTGCCCGGCCCAGGCCCCCGCCCGCCGCGCCATCACCTCGGGCAAATCGTCGGGATGGACGATGTCGGTCCAGCCGGTGCCGGACAGGGCCTCGGCCGAAAGGCCTGAGAAATCGATCAGGGCGCGGTTGACGAACTCGATGCCGTGAAGGCCGGTGACCCAGATCGGCGCCGGCGCGGAATCCGCCATTGCGCGGAACAAGGCCTCGCTTTCGCGCGAGGCGGCGAGCGAGCCGGGCGCCGCCGCGTCTTCGTCCCGCCGTCCCCGTTCAGCCATTGCGGCCTTCGAGCGCAGCGCGCCACTCCTCCTCGCTGAAGCCGGCCAGGCGGCGGTCGCCCAGATCCAGCACGGGCCGGCGGATCATCGAGGGCGAGGCCAGCATCAGTGCGATCGCCTTGTCCGCGTCGAGATCGGCCTTGTCCGCCTCGGGCAGCTTGCGGAAGGTAGTGCCGGAGCGGTTCAGCAGCCGCTCCCAGCCGAGCTCGGCCGCCCAGCCGCGCAAGCGCGCCGCGTCGATCCCGGCCTTCTTGTAGTCGTGGAAATCATAGGCGATACCCTGCCGGTCGAGCCAGGCCCGCGCCTTCTTGACCGTGTCGCAAACGGGAATGCCGTAGAGGACCGGCCGGGCGGCGCTCATCACCGGCTCGCCGCCGCAGGGCGTGGGGCAGGCGTCCGATCGACCGTCGCGAAGGCGCCGACCCGGATCGATGCGATCTGCCACGTCTGCGCGGGCTGATAGACGAAGGTCAGGGTGACGGGCGCTTCCCAATGAACCTCCCTGCCGCCTGCGCCGCTGGTGACGCGGGCAAGCGCGCCTTCGACGCGGACCCGGTGGCCGGTCTCGCCGAACAGGCGGCGCGGATAGAAATGATAGAGCCACGCGACGGACGCCTGCCGCGCCGGGATCGGCGTGCCGTTCCAGTCGACCACGAGATCGCGCGCGAACAGGTCGGCCGGCCGGTCCTGCTCCGCCGCGCGGCGCAGATCGGCGAGCCGGTTATGGACCTCGGCGGCCGCCATGCGGTCGCCGGCCAAGGTGAGGCAATCGCGCAGCAAGGTCGGCGCATTGCCCGGCCCGCGCGGCGCGAGCCCGGCGCAGCCCGGCAGCAGCCGGACCGCCGCATCGGCAAGCGCATAGGCATAGGTGCTGGCCAAATCTTCGGGACAGCTGCCGCCGAGATGGCGGCGCAGGCGCTGCGCGGGCGCCCAGGCGGCAGGATCGGTGGTTTCGACCAATATGCCTTCGCCGTCGGCGCAGACCAGGATGGGGCCGCCGGCTTCGGCCGGATCGGGCGCGAGCGCGCGATCGAAGAACCGGCCCGCCGCGCCGAGCCGTTCCCATTCGGCGAGCGGCACCGACGCCGCGACGATCCCATCCTCGCCGGCCCGCGCCGCCCGGTCGCCATAGATGGCGACGCTTGGATCATGATCCGGCGCGCGGCGATATTCGACCGCGACGATCGGATTGCCCCAGGGGCCGGTGAACAAGGCGCGGCGGATCTCCTCGCCGGCGGCTGCGCGCGACTCCGCCGTCGGCAGTCCGAACCGGTCGAGCGCCGCGCGGATCCCGCGGCATGCGGCGGCGTCCCGTCCGCCGCAGCGATCGTCGGCGGCCCCGCTCTGGGCGAGGGCCGGCGCGGGCGCCAGGAAAAGCAGGAGGAAGAGCAGGCGGCGCATCATTTCCTCATGCTTATCCAGCGGTTTGGCCAGCGGCAAGCGTGCCGGGCCCGGCGCTGCGGGAGCGCCGCCAAGTAGCCCCCTGCGCCGCCGCTTGATAGCGCGGGGGCTTGGCCGCACAAAGTGGGCCCCAGCGCCGGACCGACCGCGAACGGAGGAGAGAGGGACGAGGGCCGAGCCGGACGGCGCCCGTGCTGATCGTCGCCGGCGGCCCGGTGGGATTGACCGCCTTGTCCGCGGCGATGCACCGCTCAGTTGTCGCTGAGGAAGCGGCCCAGGGTCACCACGGGCTGCCGCTCGAGGCCGAGCGCCTCGTAGAAACCAAGCGCCGCCTCATTGTCCGCGCGGACCATGAGCTGGAGCTTGGGCGCGCCGCGCGCCCGCAGCCAGGCTTCCGCAGCCGCCATCATCCTGCGCCCAAGCCCGGCCCGCCGCCGATCCGGCGCCACCGCGAGATAATAGACCCAGCCGCGATGGCCGTCATGGCCGACCATGACGCTGGCGGCGAGCGCATCGCCTTCGCGCAGCACGAGCACCGCCGAGGCCGGCCCTTCGATCGCGCGCGCGAAATCCGCGGCCGGATCGTTCCACGTCCGGGTCAGCCCGCAGACCTCCCAGAGGGCGATCACCTCGTCGGCGTCGGTCGCGTCGGCTTCCCGCATCGCTCGCTCCTCGCACAGGCCGTTGATTTCGCCAAGGTAATTTTCATTTGACATGATGTTAAAAATATATAACATCATGCTTGTAATTTCGAACATGGAGAGTCGCGATGACCTTCAACGAGAAGAGCCGATGGATCGCCCTGCTCGCCAATCTCGGTGGCTGGGGCTGGTATTTCACGACGGTCGGCCGGGCCCTGGCCGCCGGCGCGCCGGACGAGCCCTATCTGCTCGCCTTGACCGTCCCGGTCGTCATCTGGCTGACCATTGTCACCGTCGCCGCCCACATCGTCGTCGCGGTGCTAAATCCCAAGGAGGCGCAGACGCGCCTGGACGAGCGCGAGCGCATGATCGCCGGCGAAGCGGCCCGCAAGGCCTATGCCCTGCTTTCCGCCGGCATCTTCGCGGTGATCGTCGCCAGCGCCTTCTACTGGCGCACCTTCTTCGTGGTGAACGCCTTGCTCTTCGTCTTCATCCTCAGCGAATCCGTGCGCTACGGGCTCGAGCTCGCCGCGTACCGGCGGATGGCGGCCTGACATGGCCTGGCGCGAGAAGCTCGCCTGGCTGGCGATCGCGGGCATGCTGATCGGCTATGTCCCCTTCTTCTATCTCTTCGGCCGGGAGGCGGCGGCGGGCGGGCCGAGCATGGGCCGCTTCCTCCTGCTGCTCGGCATCGCCTCGGCGGTGCGAGTGGCAATCGAGATCGGCGGCCGCCTCGTCCTGATGCTGCGGCTCGGCGCCCAGGCGCGCGAGCCCGCCGATGAGCGCGACCGCGCCATTGCGGCGCGCAGCTCCAGCTTCGCCTATCTCGCGCTGCTCGCGGGGATGATCGTCGTCGGCATGTTCATGCCGTTCAGCCAGCAGGGCATCGCCATCGTCAATGCCGCTTTGTTCGCAATCGTCGCCGCCGAGTTGATCCGCTGCCTTGCCATCGTGCTGTCCTACCGGCTGGGATGGCAATGAGCGGGCGGCGGCTCACCAACAGCCTCAGGGTGCTGCGCTTCCATGCCGGCGAGATGACCCAGGCGGAGCTCGGCGAGAAGATCGGCGTCACCCGCCAGACCGTGGCGGCGATCGAGCAGGGCAAATATTCGCCGACCCTGGAGACCGCCTTCCGCATCGCAGACGTCTTCGGGGTCGGCCTCGACGAGGTCTTCCGCTGGGCGGAGGAGTAAAGGGTCAGACCTCGCCGCGGCGGAAGCAGTCCCAGGCGTGATCGTTGACCAGCCCGACCGCCTGCATCCAGGCATAGACGATGGTCGGCCCGACGAACTTGAAGCCGCGGCGCTTCAGCTCGACCGAGATGGTCTCGGACAATGCGGTCCTGGCCGGCACGTTGCGGCCGTCGCCGATCAGCGGCGCTCCGCCGGTGAACGCCCAGCAGAAGGCGGCGAAATCCTCGCCCCGCGCCATCATCCCGCACCAGATCCGCGCACCCTGGATCGTCGCCTCGATCTTGGCGCGGGCGCGGACGATGCCGGGATCGGCGAGCAGCCGCACGACGTCCGCCTCGCCGAACCGCGCGACCGCCTGAGGATCGAAGCCGGCGAAGGCGGCGCGGAACGCCTCGCGCTTGCGAAGGATGACGCTCCAGGACAGGCCGGCCTGGAAGCCCTCGAGCATCAAGGTCTCCCACAGCATCCGCGGATCGCGCTCCGGCACGCCCCATTCGGAATCGTGATAGGCCTGCATCAACGGATCGGCGCCGGCCCATGCGCAACGAATGGTCATTCCGTCCCTCCCGTCGGAATCAATCTAGCTCGGCATGCTGCGTCCGGAAACGGCTTGCTTTCGCCATATCGGTGCGGGCATCCCATCCGGCCATCGAGGAGCTTGCCTGCCATGCGCTTTTCCGATCCCGCGGTTGCGGCAGTCCATGCCGATTATGAACGCCGCCGCACCGAGGAGATGGCGAGGCAGGCGGCGATGGGCGGCGCGATGCTCGCGCGGCGCGACGAATTCCTGCTGCCGGTGGGGCCGGAGGTGGGCGCGTTCCTGCACAGCCTGATCCTGGCGCGGCGGCCGGCCCGGATCCTCGAGCTCGGCACCAGCTACGGCTATTCGACGCTCTTCCTCGCCGATGCCGCGCGGCAGGTCGGCGGCATTCTGATCACGATGGACCTCGCGGACTACAAGCAGGCGGAGGCGCGGACCCAGATCGAACGGGCCGGCCTTGGCGGCGTGGTCGACTTCCGCCTCGGCGACGCGGTCGCTTTGATCGACGCCGATCCCGGCCCGTTCGATTTCGTCCTGCTCGACATCTGGAAGGACCTCTACGTCCTCTGCCTCGAGGCATTCCATCCGAAGCTCTCGGACGAGGCGATCGTCGCGGCCGACAATATGATCGAGCCGGACATCGCGCGTCCCGACGCCCGCGCCTATCGCGCTGCGGTGCGCGCGCTTTCCGACATGCAGTCGGCGCTGTTGCCGATTGGCAGCGGGATCGAGCTGTCGGTCAAATGGCGGGCCGCGAGCAGCAAGCTCTGACGCTCAGCGCGTGCCGGCTTCCGGTTCCGGCAGGTCGAGCGCGGAGCGCAGCCGCCCGGCCCCTCGTTCGTAAAGCTTCGCGAAACCTGCCGACGCGAGAAGATCTGCGTTCGGCTCAAAACCGAAGACGACCTTGTTGAAGGGCGTGTCGCCGCAGCCGGGGACGAGGCAATCGTCTTTGCCCTTGGGGCAGGTTGCGAAAGAGCAAAGCCGGCCGATGTAGCGGTCGGTGCCGGGTTCGATGAGGAACACGTCGAGTTGCTGGCTGACCACGCTGACGCCTGTTCCGGCTTCGAAGGCCTCGCGTAGCGCCTTGGCCGCGGCGCGTCGGATTTCGCCGAGGCCGGCGAGCGTGTCGAGCCACAAAGCGAGGTCGAGATCCTTGCATTCATGCCAGAGCTCGATGCCGAGACGGCGAAACTCCCTGAATCTCGGCACCTCCATCCAAAGCGCTTTTGCGACCGACCCGATTACCGCCACCGCCCGGACCTCCGGCAAGGCCGCCCAGGCGTCGGTCACGACATCGGCAGCTATGCGGAACTGTCGTTGGCGGGCCAGAAGATGGCGGTTCTGCTCCTCGATTTCCGCGCGGCGCATCCCGTCACCCAAGCAGCTTCATCAGGTTTCGCTTGCGCCCATGCCGCGTCCTGATCCCATCGACATAGGCGGCCTGCTCGGCTGCGCCGGTCAGGCGGCCCATGCGACCGATCAGCGCGACGGCTTCCGCATAGCCGGCATTGCCGCCGAAGAGGATCAGTTGCTCGACCCGCTCGGCAAAGACCTCCCGTGCTTCCCTCGGGAACGCCGCTTCGCTCATGCGTGCGAGTTCCTCCTTCACCCGCGCGGATGCGCCATACCGCTTGACGACCGTCCAGGCCGCGTCCGCTCGTCTCTCCCCGATCAGGATGTCGACCAGAAGATCGGCCGGAAAATGATGCCGGCTCGCCTGTACGCCGACGAGACGGAATTCCAGGAAAGCGATCGCACGCTCGCGCGCCGCCTCGCCGCCCAGGCTACAAAGGCGCGCATAGAAAGCAGGGCTCGGCGCCTTTTCGAAGCCACGCCACACATGGGTCTCGGCATCACCCGCCCGGCCGGCCTTGGCGAGGAGGTCGGCCGTGAACAGCAGCAGCCTTTCGTCCGGGCGGCCGTCCTCGAATATCCAGAGTCCTTCCTCAGCCCGGCGAAGCGCCTCCTCGCCCCTGCCCTGCTCGAGGCAGAAGGCGGCCAGCTTCAGATAGGCGGCGGGCGAGGACAAGTCCCGGGCGCGGAGGGCGATGCGCGCCTCGAGATCGCCGTCGCGCTCGGCGAAGGAATCGAGAATGTCCTCGAGACGATAACGTTCATGGGAGAATTCATCGTAGCTTCCCCTGCCGGCCTGATACGCCGGCAGCTTCTCCCAGGCTTCCGAAGCGAGCCGGCGATATTCCGCCAGCCCGGACTCGCCGAGCACGTCGGCATAGAGGCCCGAAGCGCCGTCGAAAGCGTCATGGCCGCTCTCCATCTCACGCCGGAAAAGCGCGCGTGCGAAGGCGACCGGTTCCGGCCGCGTCGCCGAAGAGGCCTCCAGGTGAATGTCCCGCGCACGTTCCAGCAGGCCGCCGCAATAGCCGTCGGAATCGTCGATCGATCCGAGTGCCTCTTCGATACGGTCCAGCGCGCGCTCGGACAGCTGGAGCCCAAGGGTTGCACGGCCGGCGGGCAAAAGCTCGGCAAGCGCATCGAGCGCCTCGTTCACGCCGGCCGCCCAGGCGGGCGCCTCGCGATATTCCACATAGTCTCTGGTCCGCGTCGCGCTGTCGATCGCCTTCCGCAAGCCGGCTTCGACGGCCTTGGTATCGCCGCTCTCGTTCATCGAGGCCAGGTCCAGCCTGCGGAAGAGGGCCGGATCGCGCTCGGCGAAACCGACGATCATATCGACCAGCGCCTCGATCCCGCGCTCCTGCAGGTGCTTGCGAATGCGAGGGATCGTGCCGGTACCGCCGGCGTTCTTGCCCGCGGCATTGGCGGCCAGGGCGACCGCGACCATATGCTTGCAAAAGCCCGAATCCCCGAATGCCGGACAGGAGCAGGCGCCCCCGATCGCTGCGCCAACACCGATAAGCTCGGTCCGATAATCGTCGCTGCCGGCGACCTGCGCCAGCACACGGCCGGGTTCGGCGCTGAGGATGAGGACCTGACCGCCTTTGTGATAGGCTTCGCCGCGGGCGAAGGTCTTTTCCCCTACCCGTTTCCGCAGCGCGTCGCGGTCGAGATCGAAACCGGTTCTTTCCTTCATCCCGCACCTTGGAGGTTGGATTCAGCGCCTTTGCAAGCCTCCGCCCGCGCGAGGAGGAAGGCCTTTTCCCGCGCGTTGCGGGTGAGCCAAGCCGCGGCCTCGAATTCCGCGCGCGCTTCGGCCGTTCGGCCGGTCCGGAACAGGAAGTCGCCGCGCGCCGCCGGCAGAGGCGCATAGTTGCGCAAGGCGGCGGCGCCAGCGATCTCGTCGAGCAGCCTGAGGCCCGCTTCGGGACCGAAGGCCATGGCGTGAGCGATCGCGCGATTGAGGTCGACCACAAGCGAAGGCAGCACGATGCGCAGCCGATCGTAAAGCGCGGCGATGCGCGGCCAATCGGTATCCTCGGCGCGGCGCGCGCGGGCGTGGCAGGCGGCGAGCGCGGCCTGCAGCAGATAGGGCCCCCACTCGGGCTCGGCGCCGGCCAGCGTCTCGGCGCGGGCTAGCGCGTCGAGGCCGCGGCCGATCAGCAACCGGTCCCAGCGCCCGCGATCCTGTCGGTCGAGTGGGATGAGGGCGCCGTCCGGGCCGGTGCGCGCCGCGAAGCGCGACGCCTGGAGCTCCATCAGGGCCAGCAGGCCGAGCACTTCGGCCTCCTCGGACAGCAGCCCGGCCAGAATGCGGCCGAGCCGCAGCGCCTCCTGGGCCAGGTCCGGCCGGACG
>JAFAZM010000311.1 GCA_019239785.1 Sphingomonadaceae bacterium | reverse complement strand
CCGGCCGCGCTTGCGCGGCTCGGCGCGCGCCACCTTGACGCCGCGACGCCCCAGCGCCTCGCGCAGCAGCACCTCGATCTGAGCGTTCACGCTGCGGAAGTCGGCCGCAGCGCAGCGCTCGAGCGCCGCCCAGAGGTCGGGCTCGATGCGCAGCGGATAGGCCTTCTTCGGCGAGGGCGTGGGGCTTTTGGCCACCGGCCGCGCCTATTGGTAGAGCGTGCCGGTGTTGACGATCGGCTGCGTGTCGCGCTCCGAGCAGAGCACGACCATCAGGTTCGAGACCATCGCCGCCTTGCGCTCGTCGTCCAGGTCGACGACGTTCTTCTCGGAGAGCAATTGGAGCGCATTCTCGACCATCGAAACGGCGCCGATCACGATCTTCTGCCGCGCGGCGATCACCGCCTCGGCCTGCTGCCGGCGCAGCATCGCCTGGGCGATCTCGGCCGAATAAGCGAGATGGGTGAGGCGGCATTCGTCGATGGTGATGCCGGCGCGGGAAACCCGCTCCTGCAGCTCGCGCTCCAGCTCCCCGCTGACCACCTCGGCGTCGCCGCGCAGGGTGACCTCCTTATGCTCGATATCGTCATAGGGATATTTGCCGGCGATGGTGCGCACCGCGCTTTCGATCTGGATCTCGACGAACTTCATGTAATTGGCGACGTCGAACAGGGCCTGGGCGGTGTCGGTCACTCGCCACACCACGTTGGTCGCGATCTCGATCGGATTGCCGCGCAGGTCGTTCACCTTCACCCGCTCCGAGGTGATGTTGTGGATGCGGGTCGAGATCTTGGTCCGCGACAGCCACGGCAGCCGCCACCTGAGCCCGTGCTTGCGGTCGGTGCCCTTGTAATCGCCGAACAGCAGGATCGCCGCGGCCTGGTTCGGCTGCAGCAGATAGAAGCCGACCAGCACGAACAGGAAGGAGACGATCAGCACGACCAGCAGCAGGCCCGGCAGCGCGCCGTTGCCGTTCTTGGCGGTGGCGGCGAGCCAGCCGAAATCGGCGATGATCGCAGCGAACAGAAGCAGCAGCAGGAACAGCATCGCGAAGCCGTTCTGGGTCGATGCCGGCCGTTCGCGCGTGTGGGTAAGGCCCGTCGCAACGGCCAAATCAGCAGCGGTGGACATGACTTTCTCCTCCCAAATAATGATGATATCATATTTATATCGTAACGGCTGCGCAAGCGGAATCGTTGCAGGGCCGAAATCGCGCCAAAACCGGGCTGTGCGACGCTCGCGCATCTGTGTAAGGCGGCGGCGATGTCCAGTGCGCAGCCGAGCGATCAAAAGTGGCGACTCGTCATTCATGGCGGCGCCGGAATCATCGAACGGGACCGCATCACCGCCGGGGAAGAAACTGCGATCCGTGCCGCGCTGAACCGCGCGCTCGACGCGGGTTCGGAAATCCTCGAAAGCGGCGGCGCAGCGCTCGATGCTGTCGAGGCGGCGGTGCGGGTGCTCGAGGACGACCCGCATTTCAATGCCGGCCGCGGCTCGGTCTTCACCTATGAGGGGCGGATCGAGATGGACGCCTCGATCATGGACGGGCGTGACCGCAATGCCGGCGCCGTCTCCGGGGTCACCGGGACGAAGAACCCGATCGGCCTCGCTCGCGCGGTGATGGAGCAGAGCCCGCACGTCTTCCTCAGCCGCGAGGGCGCCGATCAATTCTCGCGCGAGCACGGGCTGGAGCAGGCGCCAGCATCCTGGTTCGAGACCGCGGAGCGTCGGCGCCAGCTCGACGAATTGCGCGCCCGGCCCGAGGCCGAGCATTTCGACGTCCATCTCAAATATGGCACGGTGGGCGCGGTCGCGCTCGATCGTGCCGGCCATGTCGCCGCGGCCACCTCCACCGGCGGGCTCACCGGCAAAAGATGGGGCCGGATCGGCGATTCCCCGATCATCGGCGCCGGCTGCTATGCCGACGATCGCGGCTGCGCCGTTTCCGGCACCGGCGCCGGCGAATATTTCATCCGCGTCGGCGTCGCCCATGCGATCAGCGACGCGGTGCGGATCGGCCATGACGGCGCGCAGGCCGCCGCCGACGCGGCGATGGCCGACGTCGCCGCGCTCGGCGGCAGCGGCGGCGTCATCGTCGTCACCCCGGCCGGAGAAGGCGTGTTCAGCTTCAACACTTCCGGTATGTATCGCGGCGAGGCCGGCCCGGCCGGCCGCTCGGTCGCCCTCTACGGAGACGAGAGATCATGATCCGCCGCCTCATCCTGATCCTGCTGCTCGCGCTCGCGCCATCGCCCGCCTTCGCCTGGTGGGAATATGGCCATGAGACGGTGGCGACGATCGCCTATCTGAACGTCAGCCCGCGCACCCGCGCCGAGATCGACCATCTGCTCCGCCAGGCGCGGCTGCTCGACACGCCGACCTGCCCGGCGCGGACGATCGAGCAGGCGGCGGTCTGGCCGGACTGCATCAAGACGCTCGGCGACCGGTTCAGCTACGCCTCGCCCTGGCACTATCAGAACGTGAACATCTGCCACCCATTCGACCAGGCCTCGGCCTGCCGCGACGGCAATTGCGTCTCGGCGCAGATCGAGCGCAACCTGCGGCTGCTCGCCGACCGCAGCCTGCCGGTGCGCGAGCGGCTGTTCGCGCTTGCGTTCGTCGTCCACCTGATGGGCGACCTCCACCAGCCGCTCCATGCCGGCGACCGCGGCGATCTGGGCGGCAACAGGGTCGCCGCCTCCTATGGCGCGATCGCGGGCCGGACCAACCTCCATTCGATCTGGGACGGCTATCTCGCCGACCGCGGCATCTCGAATCCGCCGGGCGGCCCGCGCGGCATCCTCTCCGAAGTCGGCGCCGCCGACCGCGAGGCGATACGGCAGGGCAATGTCACCGACTGGGCGCGCGAGAGCTGGCAGGTCGCCCACGATTATGCCTATGCGACCGTCTATCCCGACCCCTGCGGCCCGGTCCCGGAGACGCGGCCGGTGATCACCGAGGCGATCACGCGGCAGCTCGTCCCGGTGGTGCGCCGGCAGATCGCGCGCGGCGGGCTGCGGCTGGCGCGGCTGCTGGACGAGGCGTTCGAACCGGATTCGCCGTGGTTGCGGCGGCCGACGCGGACTGGGGCCGCTTAGGTAGGTCCTCCCCTGAAAGGGGAGGTGGCGCGCGCCAGCGCGACGGAGGGGTATCAGCGTCCGCGTTTAACGCAGAACGCCTCGCGTTCCGCCAGCGCTGATACCCCACCACCAGCCTACAGCTGGTCCCCCTCCCCTTTCAGGGGAGGATTTTTTGGCCTTACTCCGGCACCACCGTCACCGCCCGGCGGTTCTGCGCCCAGGCGGTCTCGTCGTGACCGTCGACGGCGGGGCGCTCCTTGCCCCAGCTGATCGTCTGCATCCGCGCCGCGGCGACGCCGCGCGACTGGAGATAGTCGCGCGCCGAATTGGCGCGGCGGTCGCCCAAAGCGAGATTATATTCGCGGGTCCCGCGCTCGTCGGCATGGCCTTCGATCGTCACCCGCACCGCGGCATTGCGGGCGAGCCAGGCGGCCTGGGCGTCGAGCGTCGCCCGCGACTGGGCGTCGAGCGAATAGGAATCGGTCTCGAAGAAGACGCGGTCCGAGGGCACGCTCTGCAGGAAGTCGCGGCGCGAGCCCGGGATGGCGGCGCCGGCGACGTTGCCGGACTGGTCGCCGCTGTTCGCGGCGGTGTCGGTCGAGCTCGGCGGCTGCGGCGGCAGCTCGGCGACGGTGCGGCGATGGGCGCAGCCCGCGGTCAGCGACAGCAGCGCCGCGATGGCGATCAGGCTCGTCCTTCTGTTCATGATAAGCTCCTTCTTCACTCTCTTTCGATGATCAATCTGGCCGCAACGGCGACCAGGCGGGATCGGACCCGTCGAGCGGGGTCGGCACCCGGCGGGTGGCGCCGCTGGCGACGTCGACATACCAGAGCTGGCCCTGGCTGAGGCCGCGGGTGAATATGATCGCGCGGCCGTTCGGCGCCCAGCTCGGGCCCTCGGCGCCGCCGCCGCTGGTGAGGATCCGCTCGCTGCCGCCGCTCGGCGTCATCACGCCGATCTGGAAGCCGCCGGTCTTGGTGAAGGCGATGAGGTCGCCGCGCGGGCTCCAGACCGGGGTGGCGTAGCCGCCGCCGCCGAAGCTGATCCGGCGCTGGTTCGAGCCGTCGGCGTCCATCACGTAGATCTGCTGGGTGCCGCTGCGGTCGCTTTCGAAGGCGATCCGGCTGCCGTCCGGCGAATAGGAGCCGCCGGTGTCGATCCCTGGCGAGTTGGTCAGCCGCTGCGGCGTGCCGCCGCCGACCGGGATCCGGTAGACGTCGGTGTTCCCGTTCACCGCCATCGAGAAGATGATGTAGCGGCTGTCCGGCGAGTAGCGCGGCGCGAAGGTCATGTAATTGCCCGGCACCAGCGGGCGGGCGCGGCCGGAATCGAGCTCGTAGACCATCACCCGCGGCCGCTCGTTCTCAAAGGTCATGAAGGTGATCGTCTGCTGGTTCGGCGCGAAGCGCGGGGTCAGCACCGTCCACTGGCCGTTGGTCAGGAAGCGGTGGTTGGCGCCGTCATAATCCATGATCGCGAGCCGCTTGATCCGGTGCCGCGCCG
This sequence comes from Sphingomonadaceae bacterium, assembly GCA_019239785.1. Classification (GTDB taxonomy): domain Bacteria; phylum Pseudomonadota; class Alphaproteobacteria; order Sphingomonadales; family Sphingomonadaceae; genus Allosphingosinicella. Next base: position 1,753 of record JAFAZM010000311.1, on the reverse strand, counting down.
GGCCGGTCTCGGAGACGTAGACGACCCGGGTGTCGAAATAGCCGCCCTCGCCGGTGAGCCGGGAGAAGATCGTGTCGGCGCAGCGATGGGCGGCCCGGCGCCAGTCGCGCGGCTGCACGACATAGCCCTGGCGGGTCAGCTCGGCGTGTGCGGCGACGTCGTAGACGTAGCAGCCGACGGTGAGCGTGCCGTTGCCGTTTGCCTGGACGAAGCCCTGGACGAGGTTCTGCGCGCCGGTCGAGGCGAAGGCGCCGAAATCGGGCGCGGTCACCTGCGGGAAGCTGACGTTCGGCAGGCCGCTCGGGCCGATCGGCGTGAACAATTCCGAGTTGCGCAGGTCGGTGGCGACGATCTCGGCGACCTGGCGGCCGAGCGCGCCGGTATTGCCCGCGGCGGTGTCAGTCGCGGCTGGTGTCGGCATGTAGGGCACCGCGATCGGCAGCGCGGCGCGCCGGCCGCCGCTGACGTCGACGACGAGCTGGTCGTCGCCCGATTGCGGCTGGCCAGGCGCCGGGGGCTGCGTGGGGGCCGGCGGCTGTGCCGATTGCGCCAAAGCGGGGCCGGCGACGAGGGTGCAGAGGGCGGCGAAGACGAGATATTTACGCAAGTCGAATCCTCTCATCAGCTCAACCTGTAGTTCAACGTGAAATTGGCCCAGCCGCGCGGCACGTCGTAGAGCTCCTGCGGCAGGCCGCGCAGCGGCGAGCATTGGGTGAAGGCGGCGATCGCGATGTCCGCGGCGCGCTGGGCGTAGCGGGCATTGTCGCCATCGGCATTGAGCTGGCGGACGACGCGCGGCCGCGCCGCAAGCGAGCCGTCGCGGTTCAGGCGAAGGTTGATCTGGGTGACGATCTGCTCCGCGCCATAGGGGATGACCTGCCGGTCGACGCAGGGCTGGATCTGGCGCCTGATCGCGGAGCCGATATCGGCCGCCGCCTGCGCGCTCATTGCTGCCGCGGGCGGGTTGTTCGACTGCGAGGCCGGATCGCGGCCGAAGCTACGGGGATCGAGGTCGCCGAGGCCGGCGCGGCGGGTGGTCTGGCCGGTGCCGGCGGTGGCGGCGGGTGCCGGCGGCCGCGGCAAAGCGCGGCTTGGCGGGCGCGGCGTCGGCAGCGGCGACGGCGCCGGCACGGCGTCCCGAGGGAGGGGTGCGGGCGCGGGCGGCGCGGGGGCGGGGGCGGCATCCTCGACCGGGCCGATCTCGGGCGCGCGCGACTGGGCGGCCGGCTCCGGCGAGGGCGCCGGCGAGGAGGCAGTGGCGGCGACCTCGTCGACGAAGGAGACCTCCATCGCGGGTGGCATTGGCGGGGGATTGTTGGTCGCAGTGACCAAAGCGAGCGACAGCGCGGCGAACAAGGCGGCATGGCCGACCAGGGAGATTCCGAACCCGGCTGCGCCCGCGCGGTCCATCAGCGGCGCTCGCTCTGCGCGGTGCTGACCAGGGCGACCTTGTGCAGGCCGGCGCGGTTGATCTCGCCCATCACCATCATGACCCGGCCGTAATCGAGGCCCTGGTCGGCGCGCAGGTAGATGCGCGGGCCGCCCGGCTCATGGCTCGACGCGGCGACCTGCTGCAGGCGGGCGCCGAGCGCCTCGACCGGGATCGGCGTGTCGTCGACGAAGATCGCGCCGGTGCGGTCGATCGAGATCGCGACCGGCCGCTGGTTCTGCTCGAGCGCCGCTGCCTTGCTCTGCGGCAGATCGACCTGGACGCCGGTCGCGAGCAACGGCGCGGTGACCATGAAGATGATCA